>NZ_VDEK01000100.1:0-1393 GCF_007668225.1 Cereibacter sediminicola
ACCCGATCCCGCGCGGCTGGGCCGGCCCGAGCCTGCTGGCCATGATCGTCTTCGAGAAGTTCGGCCAGCATCAGCCGTTGAACCGCCAGGCCGAGCGGTATGCCCGCGAGGGCGTGGACCTGAGCCTTTCGACGCTCGCCGACCAGATCGGCGCCGTGGCGGAACTGCTGAAGCCGCTCCATGACCTGATCGAGGCGCACGTCCTTGCCGCTTCCCGCCTGCATGGCGACGACACCACGGTGCCGCTGCTCGCCCGGGGCGGCACGAAGACGGCGCGGCTCTGGACCTATGTTCGCGACGACCGCCCCTTCAGCGGCACCGCCCCGCCGGCGGTGGTCTTCCGCTTCTCCCGTGACCGGGCCGGGGAGCATCCGGCCGAGCACCTGACGGGGTGGAAGGGCATCCTGCAGGCCGACGCTTACGCCGGCTACAACCAGCTCTACCGCGGCGACCGGAAGCCGGGGCCGGTCCTGCCGGCGCTTTGTTGGAGCCATGCCCGGCGCAAGTTCTTCGAGCTGGCCGATGTCGAGGGGAACATCCGCAAGGGCAAAGATGCGAAGGAAATCTCCCCGATCGCCTTCGAGGCGGTCAGGCGCATCGACGCGATCTTCGAGATCGAGCGCAAGCTGAACGGGCAGGATCCCGCCGCCCGTCTCGCAGCACGACAGGAACGCTCGGCCCCGCTGGTCGAGGATCTGGAGCGCTGGCTCCGGACCGAACGCGCGCTCCTGTCGAAGCACGCCAAAGTGGCCAAGGCGATCGACTACCTGCTCTCGCCCGATCACTGGCCGGGCTTCACCCGGTTCCTGTCCGACGGCCGGGTCTGCCTGTCGAACAATTGCGCCGAGCGGGCGCTGCGGGGAGTGGCCCTCGGCCGCAAGAGCTGGCTCTTCGCCGGTTCCGAGCGCGGCGGACAGCGCGCCGCCTTCATGTATTCCCTCATCTGCACCGCCAAGCTCAACGGCATCGACCCGCAGGCATGGCTCGCGGACGCCATTGCCCGGATCTCCGACCTGCCGGTCTCACGCCTGCCCGAACTGCTGCCGTGGCACTGGTGCAACCCAGCCCATCCCAGGATCGCCGCATGACGCTGGTCGCCCGCCTCAAGGTCACCCTGTCGGACGTCGAGCCGGAGGTGCTGCGCCGCTTCGACGTGCCGCTGAAGATCCGGCTTAACCGGCTGCACGAGGTGATCCAGGCCGCCATGGGCTGGAGCGACACGCACCTCTACGAGTTCCGCGCAGGAGGCGTCGGCTGGGGTGTCGCCGATCCCGACGGCTTCCACGACGGCCCTCTACCCGCCAGCAAGACCAGCCTGCTCGATGTCATCGAGGACACCGGCACGAAGACGATCCACTACATCTACGACTTCGGCGACAACTGGCACCATGTG
>NZ_VDEK01000101.1:0-1382 GCF_007668225.1 Cereibacter sediminicola
CGCCCCCGCGGGCTGATCCGGTATACCTTGGCATACCGGGCTTTTCTCCAGCGGGCTTTTCCGCTATGCGGGGCGTGATCAATCATTCCGGGAGCCTCACCATGTCGAAGATCAAGGTAGCCAACCCCGTCGTCGAACTCGACGGCGACGAGATGACCCGCATCATCTGGGACTTCATCAAGCAGAAGCTGATCCTGCCCTATCTCGACATCGACCTGCATTACTATGACCTCGGCATCGAGGAGCGCGACCGCACCGAGGACCGCATCACCGTCGATGCGGCGAACGCGATCAAGCAGTACGGCGTCGGCGTGAAATGCGCGACCATCACCCCCGACGAGGCGCGGGTCGAGGAATTCGGCCTGAAGTCGATGTGGAAAAGCCCGAACGGCACGATCCGCAACATCCTCGGCGGCGTGATCTTCCGCCAGCCGATCATCTGCAGGAACGTGCCGCGCCTCGTACCGGGCTGGACGCAGCCCATCGTCGTCGGCCGCCACGCCTTCGGTGACCAGTACCGCGCCACCGACTTCCGCTTCCCCGGCAAGGGCAAGCTGACGCTGAAGTTCGTGGGCGAGGACGGCGAGGTCATCGAGCGCGAGGTCTTCGACGCGCCGGGCTCGGGCGTGACCATGGCGATGTACAACCTCGACGAGTCGATCCTCGACTTCGCGCGGGCTTCGATGAACTACGGGCTGAACCTCGGCTGGCCGGTCTATCTGTCCACCAAGAACACCATCCTCAAGGCCTATGACGGCCGGTTCAAGGATCTCTTCCAGAAGGTCTATGAGGAGGAGTTCGCCGACAGGTTCAAGGCCAAGGGCATCCATTACGAGCACCGGCTGATCGACGACATGGTGGCCTCGGCGCTGAAATGGTCGGGCGGCTATGTCTGGGCCTGCAAGAACTACGACGGCGACGTGCAGTCCGACACGGTGGCGCAAGGGTTCGGCTCGCTCGGGCTGATGACCTCCGTGCTGATGACGCCGGACGGCAAGACCGTGGAGGCCGAGGCCGCGCACGGCACGGTGACGCGCCACTACCGCCAGCACCAGGCGGGCAAGGAGACCTCGACGAACTCCATCGCCTCGATCTTTGCCTGGACGGGTGGCCTGAAGCACCGCGCGAAGCTCGACGACAACGCGGATCTGCTGCGCTTTGCCGAGACGCTGGAGCGGGTGACGGTGCAGGCGGTCGAGGACGGGTTCATGACCAAGGACCTCGCGCTGCTGGTGGGGCCGGACCAGAAGTGGCTGACGACGATGGGCTACCTGGAGAAGGTGGACGAGTATCTCGACCGCGCCCTCGGCGCCTGAGACGCGCCGAAGCCGGGGGGCTGTCTGCCCCCCGGACCCCCCGAGGATATTTTTCCGGAGTGAAAG
>NZ_VDEK01000102.1:0-1360 GCF_007668225.1 Cereibacter sediminicola
ACCGCCGAAATCCACATCCGCGTCGCTCTCACCAACCGCTTCAACGCCCTCGGCAGCGCCGAAATCGTCCGCGTTGCATAACGTCAGGGGGGAAAGGGGGCGCTATGCGTCAAGCTGGCGTTCTGCAACAACGCCGGCCCCACCACCCAGTTTCGGCCATAGCTTCCCGAGATCGTCGCCTTGTGGACATCCAGCCCGATGAACGTGCTATCCTGCATGCGGTCCTCCCCGATCTTGAGGCTCGGCGCCAGCCCATCTGGCGCAACCCTCGAAGGGGAACGCGGGAGAGACCACCGACCCGGTCAGGTCACACCGCGATCATGGGGTCCAAGACCTGGAAGAAGATTGCTCCAGCGCCCTCGCGAGGGGGAGCCGCCCCAAGGAGGTGACATGCGTGCTAAGATGACAGCTTCTGATGCGGATCAGCCGGCCCCGGCCGTCTCGGTTATCATCCCGTTCCACGATGCACGGGCGACGCTCGACCGTGCGCTCGACAGTCTGGTGGCGCAGAGCTTCACCAATTGGGAGGCCATACTCGTCGATGATGCCTCGCGCGATGACGGCGCCGCACTAGCGGCGGCGCGGGCCGAGGCCGATCCGCGGATCCGTCTGCTCCATCTGCCCGACAACCTAGGGGCGGCGCAGGCCCGCAATCACGGCATCCGAGCGGCGCAGGGGCGCTGGATTGCCTTTCTCGATGCCGATGACCGTTGGCATCCGGAAAAGCTTGCCCGGCAGGTTCCGGTGCTCCAATCCGGGGCACCAATCGTGTTTTCTGCCTACGAGCGGGTTTCTGCCGTAGGCGACAGCCTTGGCATCGTACCCGCGCGGGCGCGGGTCGGTTACCGCGACGCCTTGTCTGGCAATCCGATCGGCTGTCTGACCGCGGTCTGGGATAGCGCACGCTTCGGCAAGGCCGAGCTGCCAATGTTGTCGATGCATGAAGACTATGCCTTCTGGCTGTCGCTGCTGCGCCAAGGTGCCGAAGCAACGGGCCTGCCCGACGTTCTGGCCTTCTACCAGGTCAGTCAGAGGTCCCTATCGGGGCGCAAGCTTCAGGCGGCCCGGGCCACCTGGTCTATTCTGCGCGCCGAGCCGGGCATGACGTTGCCGCACCTGGTCACTAACTTTGCAGGATATGCCACAAAGGCGCTGTGGCGCCGGCGCCCGTCAACGCAAGGGGTGCCGGCGCACAGGCCTCACCGGCGATGATCCGTCGCGTATGTGTATCGACTCAGCGGGATCTGCCCCGACCAAGCCGCTAATGCGATTGTGTATCGACCCAGCGTGTTGATTTCCACGCAAAACTGACCCGGGATTTCCATTGAGAAGTGACCCGGCTTGGCTATTGGGTCGTAGG
>NZ_VDEK01000103.1:0-1342 GCF_007668225.1 Cereibacter sediminicola
CCCAAGTTTGAACTAGTATAGTTCGGGTTCTTACATGATAGTGCATGTCACATTATTTTTTCACCGCTACAACGACCAAACCATGGACTAAGAAAACGGTGTTTCATATATCTAGTACTAGAGTTCTTCTCTTCTCAGTTGGTACCAAAGATGCCAAATGGCGCAATGGTGGTCGAGCAATGTGGAGGGATGTAGACATTGCACATTGCAGGTAGCGTCTGTAGCGCTAGGTTCCTTATTTCCTCGAACTGGGGCAGTTGTTGAGGCTGGACAGAGCCCTGGGCCTGTGGGTTTTGCTGAGATGGCCGGAAGGAGCCCTGGCCTAATGGATATTGTTGCTGAGGCTGTTGGAAGGAGACCTGGCTCGATAGTTGTTGTTGTTGTTTTTGTTGTTGATGCAGAATAATAGCATGAACAACATTGTGGATGGCCTGGCACTGCGACTGCTCAGGGATCTGCCATAGGTGCTGACAACACAATTCTTGCAACAGCTGGTAAGTACTTTGTTGCAAAACTTGTGAGCTTGCATGCGCTATGTTGTGTTGTTGCAAGACAACATCCCTGCATGGAATCAGTTGTTGTTGCAAAATTTGTTGAAGGATTTGTTGTTCTTGTTGTTGTTGTTGTTGTTGTTGTTGTTGCTGCTGCTGCACGATGATAGAATGCACGACGCTATGGATGGCTGCGCACTGGAGCTGCTGAGGAATCTGTGCTAGTTGTTGGCAACATTGTTGCTGCATCACCTGGCAATCACTTCGTGGCAAGATCATTGATATGAGGGATGACACCAATGACACAGGGTTGCATTGCTGCAAGAGGTAATTCTTGCAGGGGTTCATCTGTTGTTGTAGAAATGACTGAATCGCCGGTTGTTGTTGTTGGGGGAATGATTGTTGTGGTTGTTGGGGCTGCGGAAATTGTTGTTGGGGCTGGGGAAAAGGTTGTTGTGGTTGCTGTGACTGGGGAAATTGTTGTTGGGGTTGTTGAGGCTGGGGGAATGGTTGTTGTGGTTGTTGCGGAAATGGTAGTTGGGGTTGTTGGGGCTGGGGAAATGGTTGTTGTGGTTGCTGGGTCTGGGGAAATTGTTGTTGTGGTTGATGGGGGTATGTTTGTTGGGGTTGGGGAAATGTTTGTTGTGGTTGCTGGGAGAATGGTTGGTGAGGCTGTGGGACTGGTTGTTGTTGTGGCCATTGTACTTGGCTGCTAGGGTCGACCTGCATATTGGCGGTGCCGATGGTTATTGCCATCGCAAGGATTGTTAGGATGAGTAAGGTCTTCATGTTGGATTTGCGTTAAATACTACTTACTTGGATTTGATGCTTGTGCTCTAGTTGTGTGAACG
>NZ_VDEK01000104.1:0-1289 GCF_007668225.1 Cereibacter sediminicola
GTCACCACCGCAGTCCGGGCAGCAGCTGCCGGGGTCGAGTTCGCGCCGTTCGCGTGGGGTGGTTGCCGACACACGGGGGCGGCGGCGGGGTTTGTGTTTGTCCACATCGCCGGTCTTCGCCTCAGGGGCAGGATCCGCCTCGTCTTCGTCCGCCGGGGTGGTGGCGCTTTCGGCGCTGGCGATCAGCAGATCCTCGAGCGCCAGTTCGAGCTGTTCGATCTCGCGCTCGATTTTCTCCGAGGACTTGCCAAAGGCCTGCTTCTTGAGCTTCGCGATCCGCAGCCGGAGCGTCTGGATGAGCTGGTCATGTGCCCGGATCGTCGCCGACATCTTGGCGTTTTCCGCCTGCAAGGCGGCGATCATCGCCTTCAGAATGGCGGGATCTTCGGGAAGAACAGGCGCGTCACTCGACATGCCACGACATACCATGCCCCACCCGGGAACACCATAAAAACAAGGGTTTTCAGACAGATAAATCAACCAACCCGGGCTGGTGGTGCGCCCCAATCCGGCCGCCGCCAATCGATGCCCTCCCACAGCATCGCCATCTGCGCCGAGGTCAGCCGGGCGACGCCATCCTCCGCCTTCGGCCAAGGAAAGCGGCCGCGCTCGAGGACCTTGTAGTAGAGGCAGAACCCCTGGCCGTCCCAGTAAAGCAGCTTCAATCGGTCGCCCTTGCGGCCCCGGAACGCGAACACCGCACCGCTCGTGGGCTTCTGCCGAAGATGGTCCTGTGCCAGCGCCGCGAGGCCGGCGATCCCTTTCCTCATGTCGGTCGCCCCGCAGGCCAGATAGACCCGCACGCCGGTCCCCGGACCAATCATACCGTCTCCAGAAGCCGCACCAGCCGCATGAGGGCTGCATCCCCGATCCCGTCCAGGCATCGCAGCTGCCGACCGTTGCGCAGAAACACCGTGATCTCCCCCGAGGTCCCACACGGCTCGGCTGTAACCTCCGGCGCAGCCGTCATCTCCACCGGCAGGAACAGGGCTGCGTCGGTCGCCGGCAACAACCCCTTGCGGCGCATTTCCCCCCGCCACTGGTAGATGTGCTGCCGCGTCACGTCATGGCGCCGCGCGACATCCGCCACCGTCCAGCCATTCACCCCAACCTCGCCCACGATCGCCAGCTTGGCCTGATCCGTCCAGCGACGCCGACGCTCAACCCCGTGCAGCACCACATCCCGCATCACCGCCCCCGTCGCATACGACGTCGTTACCGACGACAATAACGACGTAGCATAAGGAAACGACCTCACCCCGGGCAGGCGGCCACAACCGGGTGGTTAC
>NZ_VDEK01000105.1:0-1243 GCF_007668225.1 Cereibacter sediminicola
GTAACCGCTCGGTTGGCACCGCGGTTGATCAGGCGGCCTCGGCCTGAGCGACGGCGACCGGTGTCCAGTTCCACGGCAGGAGCTCGTCGAGCCGGTTGATCTTGTGGTCGTGGATCCGGTCGAGCACGTCGGCGAGATAGGCCTGCGGATCGAGGTTGTTCAGCTTGGCGGTCTCGATGATCGTCATGGCGCGGGCCAGCGTTTCGCCGCCGGTATCGGCGCCCGCGAAGAGCCCGTTCTTCCGGCCGATTCCGATCGGGCGCAGGGCGCGCTCGGCCGGATTGTTGTCGATGGCGACGCGACCATCAGTGAGGAAGAGGCTGAACGACGCCCGGCGGGCCAGCCCATAGCGGAATGCGCGGGCCAGATCCCCCTTGCCGGGGATCCGCGTGAGCTGGCTCTCGGACCAGGCGAAGAAGGCGTCGACCTTCGGCGCGCTGAGCTTCTGGCGCGCGGCAAGGCGGATCTCGGCAGGCTGCCCGTTGATCTCGCGCTCGATGTCATAGAGCGCACCGATGCGATCCAGCGCCTCGCGCGCGATGGTCGATTTCGTCTTGTCCCATTCGTCGTGGAAGTCGCGCCGCAGATGCGCCCAGCATGACGCCTCCTGCAGACGGGGCGTGCCGTCGGCGTCGGGTTCGTAAAGCTTGGCATAGCCCTTGTAGCCATCGGCCTGCAGGATGCCGCGGGTCTGGGCCAGATGCCCATGGACATGCTCTTGCTTCCAATCCGGGGCGAAGCGGTAGACTGCCCCGGGTGGTGCTGTGCCTGCCCAAGGTCGCGTATCGCGGACATAGGCCCAGATCCGTCCCTGCTTCACCCCCTTTCCGAGGCCGCGGTCCTTGAGGGACCGGTCCAGCACACGGATCGGGGTGTCATCGGCATGGAGGAGGTCGCTGGCCATCACATCGGCCTCGATGCGCTCGACCAGCGGCGCAAGCACCTTCATGGCGCGCCCACACCAGTCGACCAAGGTGCTGTCCGGGATGTCGGCCCCCATGCGGGCGACGATCTCGTTCAGGCGATACAAGGGAAGATGGTCATCGAACTTGGACACGAGGATCCAGGCCAGCAGGGCCGCGCTCGCCATGCTGCCGGGGATCGGACGGCTGGGCGCGGGCGTCTGAACCATCTTCTCGCAACGACGGCAGGACTTCCTCAGACGCGCGATCTGCAGGACCTTCAGCTGTGCCGCGACGAGGTCGAGCATCTCGCTCATGTCTTCGCCCACGAGCCGCAGGTC
>NZ_VDEK01000106.1:0-1180 GCF_007668225.1 Cereibacter sediminicola
GCCAACCTCGAGAACCTGACGCTGACCGGATCGGCCGCGATCAACGGCACGGGCAACGGGCTCGCGAACCGGATCACCGGCAACGGCGCGGCCAACGTGCTGAACGGCGGCACCGGGGCGGACACGCTGATCGGCGGCCTCGGCAACGACGAGCTGACGGGCGGTGCGGGAGCGGACAGCTTCGTCTTCAACACCAGACTCACCACTGGCAACCTTGATCGGATAACCGACTTCAGCGTGGTCGACGACACTATCCTGCTGGACGGTGCCATCTTCACCGCGCTCTCTGCCGGTACAGTTGCCGCTTCTTCGTTTGCATCGACCAATAGTGGCAAAGCTACGGATGCGCTTGATCGGCTGATTTACGATAAGGACAGCGGGGCGCTTTGGTACGATGCAGATGGCACCGGCAGCGGAGCGCGGATCCAGTTCGCGGTGATCTCCGCCGGGCTTAACCTCACGGCGGGGAATTTCTTGGTGATCTGAAGCAGCGTCCCGCCGCGTCTTTTAGACGCGGCGGGACGCTGCTCCGGCTCTATGCACAAATACGGTGAGGCGTTCAAATCTTGGCGCAACGGTTGAGGTGGCCCGCGTATTGGCGTGGGTGGCGAAGACGGCCACTGCACTGCGCGCGGTGCCGGGGGACGGTAGCCAAGCGATGAGTGGGGCCTTGGTGATTGTACAACACGAAGACACAACACCCACGGGACGGAGGAGCGGACGCTTCTCTATCCCTGACCATGGGTAGGCTGTTGGTTCTATGTTTACGAGGCCGTCGAGTGGGCGGGAGAGGCGAGATTCCGCTACACCTGACGGGTGTTCTTTAGTTCATCAGGAAAATCGTCAAGTAATTGGTATCGTTTAGGCCGAGAGGCCGAAAATGCGACAACACGGGAGGTGGCAGGCCGGTCTTTGGCAGGCTCAGGGCGTCAAAGTGGTCGAGTTGCTCCGTGGTGGTTTTGCTCAGGCCGTGGAAGTTGCGCTTGCCGGCGTGGGCGGTGTGTTTCGTATGTGACGCCTATGGCCATTGAGTTCCCGGGTTCCGGATCGGGATGGGAGGGGCGAGTCTCGTTCTGAGGGTTCAGAAGGAGGCGACGATGCCGGATGGTGGAGAGGGATTTGGCGGCCGTGTATCGACCCAGCGGAATCTGCACAGGTTAAGCCGCTAAGGCGAATGCCT
>NZ_VDEK01000108.1:0-1166 GCF_007668225.1 Cereibacter sediminicola
TAGTATCCGTTTTGATCAAGGGTTGATTTCGGCCCATTTCCGGTCGTCCCGGATCAGGGCGTTGGCGAGGACGATGAGCTTTCGCATCACCGCCGTGATGGCGACTTTCCAGGGCTTTCCGGCAGCGATGAGCGTCCGGTGGACTTGCTGGAGCGGGGCGTTGAAGCGGGTCGCGATCACAGCGGGCATGAACAGCATGCAACGGAGAGCAGTGCGGCCTCCGCCGATACGGGCCTTGCCCTTCCACGTTCCCGACTGCCGCGTGATAGGTGCGAGGCCTGCGAGGCTCGCAGCTTCCTTCGAACTCATCGCCCCGAGCTCCGGCATCTCGATGATCAGGGCGATGGCGGCGACGGGCCCGACGCCGGGGATCGACGTCAGGATCTCGTAGCGCCTGGCGAGCCCGGGATCGGCTTTGATCCGGGAGCGCAGTTCCCTGTCGATCTGCGCGATCTGGGTGTCGATCTGGCGAAGGCGCGCGCGCAGCTGCGCCAGGACGATCTTGTTGCGCGCCATGCCGATCCGGTTTCGGCAGGCCGTCCGATCCTTGATCAGAGCAACCCGAGCGACATGCAGCTCCTTGATTTCGTGCAGTTCGTCAGTTTTGACCGGGGTCGCCTCGAGGCCGAGCACGGTACCCATCCGTGCAAGCATCTCCGCATCGACGCGGTCGGTCTTCGCTCCCTGTCCGGTAGCCTGCGCGAAGCGTCGCGCCCGTGCGGGGTTCACCTTGACGTTGTGATGGCCGAAAGCCGCAAGCGCGGCCTCCAGATCGCGGTGATAGCGCCCGGTCGCCTCGTAGACGACGCGGAGCGGTGCCGCCCCGAGCCACTTGCGCATGGCCTTCAAGCCGGACGCGTCGTTGCCGAAGCGGGCTCGTTTGCCGTCCGAGATACGGTAGATGTCGAGTGTGGTCTTCGAGATGTCGATCCCGATAGTGTCGGTCATGGTCTTTTCGCCTCCTGGCCTTGTCATTCGGGGCAAGGACGCGAGGTCTTCCCCATGTATCCGTTCAGGACATTCGAAAAGGCGGGGGCGATCACACTACTGACCGGCCCTCTCCGACCATCTCCACAACGATCCGTCCCCCGCCGCTGTCCGGCATATTTGAGGTGCCGGACAGCGGCTCCCGTATCGCACGGGAACCGGGGGAAATCTTAAGACAA
>NZ_VDEK01000109.1:0-1112 GCF_007668225.1 Cereibacter sediminicola
ATGGCTTTTGGGGAAGAACGGCTTGAGGCGCTCCATCTGGGCGTCGCTCAGCCAGTAAAGATTGCTCATCGATCTGGTCTCCTTGCGGAGCCTGAATCACGCGAACCGCCCCAAATCAGTGGGTCTGGAGCCTGAATGGTCAAGATGACGCAGCAGGCCGCACGGGACAACAACAATCTTGACATAGAATTTTAACGTCCTAGCCCTAGTGCTCTAGAGGTCTGATGCTTAGTTGGAATGATCATGAGTTTGCGACGTTTGGCTTTTAATCACGTCATAGTTCCATTTTGTCAGCCTGCTTCGCATTGCGCGGAATGCTCGAAAGCAGCTGGCGTAAGAGGAGGATTTGGTTCACTCAATCGTGAGGTCACTCTGAAGATGGATGTGGGCCAATGATCCTGACCGGCGGCACGGGCGACGACGTCCTTACCGGCGGCGGGGGCAACGACAGCCTCACCGGCGGTGCGGGCCATGACACGCTCGACGGCGGCACCGGGGCGGACACGGTCTGGGGCGATGCGGGCAACGACCTGATCCTGTCGGACTCGCTCGGCGACCGCAGCCATGGCGGTGCCGACATCGATGTTCTCGAGGTCGACTACCGCAGCCAGACGGCGGCTTTGGCGGTGTCGATCGCCGGTGGCAACGTCACGGTGAACGGCGCCGTGGTGGCGGACGGGATCGAGCATCTCTCCGGCACCTTCGGCACGGGCAACGACACGGTGGACGCGGGCTTCTTCCTGAGCAGCCCGGGAACTCCGAGCGGCTATCTCGATGGCCACCAGGGCAGCGACCTCGTCGTGCTCGACTATTCCGGCATCTCGTCGGAAGGCCAGACGGCCACGCAGGTGCATGTCTATGGCAACGGCTACTACAACAGCGTCGTTTATCTGAGCGACGGGTCTTACCGTAACGTCCACCTGGCCAACTTCGAGAGCGCCTCGATCACCGGCAGCGCCGGCAACGACTACCTTGGCGGCGCGACCGGCGCCAGCACGCTGGCGGGCGGTGCGGGCGACGATACGCTCGAGGGTCAGGGCGGCGCCGACAGCCTCGACGGCGGCACGGGCGACGACGTCCTTACCGGCGGCGGGGGCAACGACAGCCTCACC
>NZ_VDEK01000010.1:0-126142 GCF_007668225.1 Cereibacter sediminicola
AAATCTCAGTGGAAACTACGCGCCCTCCCGGGTCAGTTCTGCGTGGAAATCAACATGGATGCCAAGACCCGCCGGCCGGTGCCGCTTGCTCCCACGTTTCGCGCGGCACTGCAGGACCTGAGCGGGCCGCCAGGCGCGGGGCGCTAGACCCGCCGCCCGGTTGCAGCATCGAACAGGTGCAGGCTGCCCGCGTCGGGGGCCACCGTCAGGCGGTCTCCGTCGCGCACCGGCGCCTGTCCCGGCAGGCGCACCACAAGCTCGGTGCCCCCGGGCAGCCGGCCATGGGCGAAGGCGTCGGCGCCGAGCCATTCCACCGCCTGCACATGAAGCTCGATCCCCGGCTCGCCCGGCCCGGCAGGATGGAGATGTTCGGGCCGAATGCCAAGGATCAGCTCGCGCCCGGCCGGAGCAGGGGCGGCAAAGGTCTGGCCCGCCGCCTCGACGGCCGCGCCGGTCCCGCGCGCGGGCAGCATGTTCATCGCGGGCGATCCGATGAAGCCGGCCACAAAGGTCGTGGCGGGCCGATCGTAGATCTCGGCCGGTGTGGCGATCTGCTCGGCATGGCCCCCGTTCATCACCACGAGACGGTCGGCCAGCGTCATCGCCTCGACCTGATCGTGGGTGACATAGATCGAGGTCGTGCGAACATTGCGCTGCAACTCCTTGATCTGCAACCGCATCTGCACCCGCAGCTTGGCGTCGAGGTTCGAGAGCGGCTCGTCGAGCAGGAAGGCCGCCGGATTGCGCACCAACGCACGGCCCATCGCCACCCGCTGCCGCTGCCCACCCGAGAGCTGGCGCGGCTTGCGGTCGAGAAGCTGGCCCAGTTCCAGCATGGCGGCCGAACGGGCCACACGCTCCTCGATCTCCGCCTTCGACAGTTTCGCGATCTTGAGGCCATAGGCCATGTTCTCGCGCACCGTCATGTGCGGATAGAGTGCGTAGTTCTGGAACACCATCGCGATGTCGCGCTCGCGCGGCTCGAGCCGGTTGACCACGCGGCCGCCGATCGCGATCTCGCCCGAGGTGATCTCCTCGAGCCCCGCCACCATGCGCAGCAGGGTGCTCTTGCCACAGCCCGAGGGGCCGACGATCACCACGAACTCGCCGTCCGCAATCTCGAGATCGACCCCGTGGATCACCTCGAGCCCCGAATAGCTCTTGCGCACGTCCCTGAGCGAGATTTCCGCCACTTACTTCTCCGTCTCCACAAGTCCCTTCACGAACCACCGCTGCATCAGGACCACGATCAGGATCGGCGGCAGGATGGCCAGCACGCAGGTCACCATCACGAGGTCCCAGGGTGTGTCGGCATCGGCGAAGGAGATCATCTTTCTCAGGGCGATCACGATGGTGTTCATCGAGTTCGAGTTCGTCACAAGCAGCGGCCACAGATACTGCGTCCATCCGTAGATGAAGAGGATCACGAACAGTGCCGCGATGTTGGTGGCCGAGAGCGGCAGAAGGATGTCCTTGAAGAAGCGCCACGGCCCCGCGCCATCGACGCGCGCGGCCTCCATCAGCTCGTTCGGGATCGTCATGAAGAACTGCCGGAAGAGAAGCGTCCCCGTGGCCGAGGCCACCAGAGGCAGGATGAGCCCCGCGTAGGTGTCGATCAGGCGCAGGTCCACCATCACCTTGTAGGTGGGCAGGATGCGCACCTCGACCGGCAGCATCAGGGTGATGAAGATCATCCAGAAGCAGACCATCCGGAGCGGAAAGCGGAAGAAGACGATGGCATAGGCCGAGGCCATCGAGATCACGATCTTGCCGATGGCGATGCCAAAGGCCACGAAGGCCGTGTTGAAGAGGAGCCTGTCCACCCCCACGCCACCGATGCGCCCGATGTCGCCCGTCAGCGCGCGGGCGTAGTTCGACGGGCCTTCGGCACCGGGCAGCAGTGGCAGGGGCGGCCGCAGGATCTGTTGCAGCGGGTGGGTCGAGGCCACAAAGACATACCAGATCGGGAAGGCGACCACGATCACCCCGATCACCAGCAGGAAATGCGCCATGATCCGGCTCTGGCGCGAGGTGCCGATCATCTCGTGCTCAGCCATAGTGGACTTTCCGCTCGATGTATTTGAACTGGAAGGCGGTCAGCGCGATCACGATCACCATGAGAACGACCGACTGCGCGGCGGAATCCCCGAACCGCAGGTTCACGAAGCCGTCGTTATAGACCTTGTAGACGAGCGTCTCGGTGGACTTTCCCGGCCCGCCGCCGGTGACCGCATGGATGATGCCGAACGTGTCGAAGAGCGCATAGACCGAGTTGACCACCAGCAGGAAGAAGGTCGTGGGCGCAAGAAGCGGGAAGGTGATGGTCCAGAACCTCCGCCGGGCGCTGGCGCCGTCGATGGCCGCGGCTTCGAGCAAAGATCGAGGAATGGCCTGCAAGCCCGCGACGAAGAAGAGGAAATTGTAGCTGATCTGCTTCCAGCTTGCGGCGGCCACGACGAGGGCCATGGCCTGGTTGCCGTCGAGCAGCGGATCCCAGCGGATGCCAAGCTGCCGCAGCGGCCAGGCCAGCGTGCCGAAGGACGGGTTGAACATGAAGAGCCAGAGCATCCCCGCGATGGCGGGCGCCACCGCATAGGGCCAGATCATCAGCGTGCGGTAGAAGCCGCGGCCGCGCACCACCTTCTCGGCCTGAACTGCGAGCAGAAGCGCGATCGCCATCGAGAAGAAGGCGGTCAGGATGGAAAAGACCGCCGTCACCTGGATCGAGTTGAGCCAGGCCGGATCGGACAGGACGCGGCGAAAGTTGGCGAGGCCCACGAAGGTGGACTTCAGCCCGAAGGCATCCTCGCGCAGCAGCGACTGCCAGAGGGCCTGACCCGCGGGCCAGTAGAAGAAGACGGCCGAGATCAGCAGCTGAGGCAGGATCAGCAGCCAGGGCAGGACACGGTGGGGGAAGGTTGCGCGATGCATGGGGAGGAGGGCCGCCCGCCGAAAGGACGGGCGGCCGATGCGTCAGCCGCCGACGGCCTGGCGGATCGCCTCGTTGCCACGCTGTGTGGCGGCATCCAGCGCCTGCTGCGCCGTCTGCTGACCCGAGAGCATCTTCTCGAACTCCTCGTTCTCGATGTCGCGCACCTGCGGCAGGTTCACCAGCCGCACGCCCTTGGAGTTCTCGGTCGGCTCCTTGCCCATCATCTGGGTGATCGGCACCTCGCGTCCGGGGTTCTCGTCGTAGAAGCCCGAGGCCTTGGTGGACTCGTAGGCCTCCAGCGTCACGGGCAGGTAGCCCGAGGTCTGGTGCAGGTATTCCTGAACGTCGGTCTGCGAGAGATAGCGGAAGAAGGCCGCGACACCCTCATAGGTCTCGTCGGACTTGCCGCCCATCACCCAGAGGCTTGCGCCGCCCGGAACCGTGTTCTGCGGGCCATTGCCAGCCTCGTCATAGGGCAGCTGCCCGATCCCGTAGTTCATGCCGGACTTCACGATGTCGCCCAAACCGCCTGAGCTTTCAGTGAAAATCCCGCATTCGCCGGCGAGGAAGATCTGCTTGGCCTCGGAGGTGCGGCCGCCGTAGCGGAAGGTTCCGTCCCTGGCCAGATCGGCGAGCGCCTGGAAGTGGTTCACGAAGATCGGCTCATTGATCTTCAGCTCGGCGTTGACGTCGGCAAGCCCGTTCTCGTTCGTGGCATAGGCCACGTCGTTCCAGGCCGCGAAATTCTCGAGATGGATCCAGGAGAGCCAGGTCGAGGTATAGCCGCAAGGCGCGGCGCCGCTTTCCTTGATCTTGCGGGACATGTCCCAGACCTCGGCCCAGGTCGCGGGCGGCGTGTCGGCGTCGAGGCCGGCCTTCTCGAAGATGTCCTTGTTGTAATAGAGGATCGGCGAGGAGGAGTTGTAGGGGAAGGACAGCATCGTGCCGTCGGGCTTGGAATAGTAGGCCACGATGCCCGGCAGGTAGGCCGACTTGTCGAAGCTGTCGCCGAGCACCTCGGCCACCGGCTTGATCGCTCCTTCGGCCGCCATCATGACGCCGGTGCCCACGTCGAAGACCTGGATGATGTCCGGGGCCTGGCCCGCGCGGAAGGCGGCGATGCCCGCGTTCAACGTCTCGGGGTAGGTGCCCTTGAAGACCGGCGTCAGCCGGTAGTCAGACTGGCTGGCGTTGAAGTCCGAGGCAATCTTTTCGACCACTTCCGCATTGGCGCCCGTCATGGCGTGCCACCAGCTGATGTCGGTCTGGGCGGCGGCAACGCCCGCCTGCGCCACGAGGGCCAGGGCCGTGGCGGTAAGGAATGTGCGTCGTTTCATTGGCTTTTCTCTCCCTGCTGGATGGCCGGATGCCGTGCGGCATAGCCGGCCCGCGTGACGGTTGTGCGACATCTGGCGGGCCTCCACTCCCGCGCTGGCCGATGTGCGACCGTCCGTGACCGCCGAAGCGTCGGACGTTTCGAACATTTTCGCAAGTTCATATTGTTCGTGTCCGCTCCCTTCCGCTGCGTCACATGTCGGGGTCGGTCTGTTCGCGCAGGCTGCGTCTGGGGGTGCTGGCGCGCATGCGGCTTTCCCGAAGCACGCCAATCTCGGTCAGGATCGGATGGGCCACCGAGGTGACATGGGCGTTGAGCCGCTTGAGGTCGCGCAGGAGATCGAGATGGATCGTGCTCGTCTCCATCGCCTCGGGCCGGCCGGCGCGCAGGCGGCCCAGATGGCGCTCGGCCGAGACCGCCTCGAGCCGCCGGATCTCGATCTTCGATTCCACAAGCTGCCGGGCAAGGGCGGCATCGCGGCCGAGGAACACCGCCTGCGCGAGCCGCAGGTTTGCGATCGTCCGGTCATGAACGTCGGCCAGCTCCGCCGCACCCTCGGGCGAGAAGGCCAGGCGCTTGCGGATCTTCTTCATCGCCGCATCGGCCAGCCCGGCCTCGATGATGTCACCCATATGTTCGAGGTTGATCGCGAAGGAGGTGATCTCGTTCGCGCGCCGCACGTCGGCCTCGTCGAGTTCCGCGCGCGAGAGGCGGGTGATGTAGAGCTTGATCGCCTCGGAGAGCCGGTCGATGTCGGGCTCGAGCCGCGAGACCTCGAGCGCGGCAAGCTCGTCGTTGGCAAGCAGGGCCTGCCGGCTCCGCTCCAGCATCTCGCCCACGATGTCGCCCACACGGAGCGTCTCGCGCGCGGCGACGGCGAGCGCCATGGCGGGCGTCTCGAGCAGGCTTTCATCGAGGAAGGCTGCGCCAAGGACACCCTCGGGCGGATCGGGCAGGAACCGCTCGACCAGCCGGCAGAGCGGGCCCACCAGGGGGAGGAACAGCACGAGCAGCACGGCGCTGAAGGCGATATGGGCGGCGATCACGCGAAGGCCGGGGCCTGCGACCGTCTCCTCGAGCAGAAGCGCCAGAGGGTCGGTCAGACCCAGCACGAGGGCCGCCCCCGTGATCCGCACCACGAGATTGCCGAGGGTGATGCGCCGGGCGGCCGGCCCTTCGACCGCCACGGCGAGCCAGGGCGTGACGGCGCCGCCCACGTTCGCCCCCGCGACCAGCGCCAGCGCAGGAACCGTGTCGATCAGCCCGCCCGCTGCCAGCACCATCACGAGGAGCACGACCGCGAGCGAGGAGGCGCTGAGAATTGCCAGCCCCGCAGCCAGCAGCGCCGCCACCAGCGGCGCCTCGCCCAGCCCCGCGATCACCAGCGCCAGCGTCTCCGAATGCTGGAGCGGCGCCGTCACCTCACCCATCAGCCGAAGCGCCAGCAGCATGAGCCCCAGCCCGATCAGCGCCCGCCCGATGCCGCGCCCCCGCGTCGCCTGCGCGGTCGAGAAGGTCACGACGCCCGTCAGGATGCAGAGGCTTGCGATCCAGTGGACATCGACGGACAGGATGGCCGCCACCACCGCGGTTCCGAGGTTCGCGCCCAGCATCACCGCCTGCGCCATCGGCGCCGACATGATCCCGCGAGCCGCGAAAGAGCCGGTGATGACCGCGGTGGCCGTGCTCGACTGCAACCCGAGGGTGGCGAGCATCCCCCAGAGGGCCGCCACCAGCCGGTTGCGTGTCGCGCGCGAGATCCGCTGCCGCAGCGTTGCCCCGAAGGCGCGCATGACGCCGGTGCGGATCAGCCGCAGCCCCCAGAGGAGAAGCGCGGCGGCGGCGAGGAGGTCGATGAACTGGACGGTCGGCGGCACTCGGGTCACCCGGCGAATGAAGGAACCAACGCATCTTCCGCCGGGCAGGTTCCCCCAATCAGACGGAATGGCGCGCGTCCTCGAGGATCATCTCGGCCGCCTTTTCGGCGATCATCAGCGTCGGAGAGTTGGTGTTGCCCGACGTGATGGTCGGCATGATCGAAGCATCCGCGATGCGCAGCCGGCCGAGCGCGCGGAACCGCAGCCGCGGATCGACCACGCTCGCCTCGTCGGCGCCCATGCGGCAGGTGCCGACGGGATGGAAGATGGTGGTGCCGATGCGGCCCGCGGCCGCCACCAGATCCTCGCGGCTCTGCACCTCGGGCCCCGGGCGGTATTCCTCGGGGTGGAAGCGGGCGAAGGCGGGCTGCGCCGCGATGTGGCGCGCAAGCAGGATCGAACGCACCGCCACCTCGCGATCCCCCTCGGTCGAGAGGTAGTGCGGCGCGATGGCGGGCTGGCGCGTGGGGTCGGGGCTCTTCAGATGCACGCTGCCGCGGCTTTCGGGGCGCAGGTTGCAGACGCTGGCGGTCATGCCGGGGAAGGGATGCACCTTGTCGCCGAACTTGTCGAGCGAGACCGGCTGGACATGGAACTCAAGGTCGGGGGTGGCCTTCTCGGGCCCCGAGCGGGTGAAGATCCCGGCCTGACTCGGCGCCATCGACATCGGCCCCGAACGGCGGAGGAGATATTCCGCCCCGATCGCCGCGCGCCCGAAGAGGCTCGTGGCCTTCTCGTTCAGCGTGGGCACGCCCTGCACCTTGAAGACGAGGCGAAGCTGCAGATGGTCCTGCAGGTTCGTCCCCACCGCCGGCACGGCGGCCGTGGTCTCGACACCCGCCGCGCCCAGCACCTCGGGGTCGCCGATGCCCGACAGTTCGAGGATGTGCGGCGAGCCGATGGCGCCCGCCGAAAGCACCGTCTCGCGCGCGGCCCGCGCCTCGTGCAGCTCGCCCGCCTGCCGGTAGTCAACCCCGCGGACCTCTCCCTCCTCGACGATGAGCCGCACCACCTGCGCCTCGGTCACGACCCGGAGGTTCGGCCGGGCGAGGGCAGGCTTCAGGAAGGCCTTGGCCGTGTTCCAGCGGATGCCGGACCTCTGGTTCACGTCGAAATAGCCGCCGCCCTCGTTCGAGCCACGGTTGAAATCCTCGGTCCGGGGAATGCCCGCCTGCTCGGCTGCATCGAGGAAGGCATCGAGCACCGCCCACCGCACCCGTGCGCGCTCGACCCGCCATTCGCCGCCCGCACCGTGATGCTCGTTCTCGCCGAGGTGGTGGTCCTGCTGGCGGCGGAAGAGGGGCAGCACGTCCTCCCACCCCCAGCCGGTGCAGCCCATCTGGCGCCAGCCGTCGTAATCCTCGGCCTGTCCGCGCATGTAGATCATGCCGTTGATCGAGGAGCACCCTCCCAGCACCTTGCCCCGGGGATAGATCAGGCTGCGTCCCTCGAGCCCTTCCTCGGGCTCGGTGGTGAAGCACCAGTCGGTGCGGGGATTGTTGATGCAGTAGAGGTAGCCCACGGGAATGTGGACCCAGTGGTAGTTGTCGCGCTTGCCGGCCTCGATCAGCAGAACCCGGTTGCGCGGGTCCCTGGACAGCCGGTTCGCCAGCACACAACCCGCGCTGCCGGCACCGACGACGATGTAGTCGGCCTCCATCTCAACGCTCCGACTGGAAGCCGAGCTTGCGGCCGAGGCGCGAGGCGTAGAACTCGCCCACGATCCCGCGCCGGAAGAGCAGCACGCAGGCCATGAAGACGAGGCCGGTGATGATCGTCACCGGAAACTGCGAGGTGGCGAGGTAGTTCTGCAAGGTCACCACCAGCCCCGCGCCGACGACCGGGCCCACCAGCGTCCCGATCCCGCCGAGCAGCGTCATCAGGATGACCTCGCCCGACATCTGCCATGTGACATCCGTCAGCGTGGCGAACTGGAACACCAGCGCCTTGACCCCGCCCGCCAGCCCCGCGAGGGCCGCCGACATCACGAAGGCGCCGAGCTTGTATTCCGCGACCGAGTAGCCGAGCGAGATCGCCCGAGGCTCGTTCTCGCGGATCGCCTTGAGGATCATGCCGAAGGGCGAGTTCACGAAGCGCCAGATGGCGAGCATCCCCAGCGCGAACACGACCAGCACGAAGAAATACATGTTGGTGGTGTCGTTGAGGTTGATGACCCCGAACAGGCGCCCGCGCGGCACCGACTGGATCCCATCCTCGCCATGGGTGAAGCCCGCCTGAAGGCAGAAGAAGAAGAACATCTGGCTGAGGGCGAGCGTGATCATGGCGAAATAGATCCCCTGCCGCCGGATGGCGATGGCCCCCATCACCAGCCCCAGCGCCGCGGCCCCGGCCACGCCCAGCAGGATCCCGAACTCGGGCTGCCAGCCCCAGACCTTGACGGCATGGGCGGTGAAATAGGCCGACCCGCCGAAGAAGGTGGCGTGCCCGAAGGACAGAAGGCCCGTATAGCCCAGCAGCAGGTTGAAGGCTGCGGCGAAAAGGGCGAAGCACAGAAGCTTCATCAGGAAGATCGGGTAGAGGAAGAAGGGCGCCGCGATCAGCGCCGCCGCCGCCAGGACGAGCAGCACCAGCTTCAGCATGCCGGCCCTGGGATGGGCGGCCACCGTCTCGACGGCCGGAGTTGCAGAACCGCGCGCCATGTCACGCATCCTTTCCGAAGAGTCCCGCAGGCCGCAGGATCAGGACGATCGCCATGATCACGAAGATCACGATGTTGGAGGCCTCGGGGTAGAAGACCTTGGTGAGCCCCTCGGCGATGCCGAGCATGTAGCCCGTGATGATCGCGCCCAGGATCGAGCCCATGCCCCCCACCACGACCACCGCGAACACGACGATGATGAGGTTCGAGCCCATGAGCGGCGAGACCTGATAGACCGGCGCGGCGAGCACTCCGGCAAAGGCGGCCAGCGCCGCCCCCAGCCCGTACGTGAAAGTCAGCAGAAGCGGCACGTTCACCCCGAAGCTCTGCACCAGGACCGGGTTCTCGGTGGCGGCGCGCAGGTAGGCGCCGAGCTTGGTCTTTTCGATCAGAAGCCACACGCCGATGCAGACGGCGAGCGAGGCCACCACCACCCATCCGCGGTAGATCGGCAGGAACATGAAGCCCAGGTTCACCGCCCCCGTCAGCGCCGCGGGCGGGGCATAGGGCTGGCCCGAAGTGCCGAAGAACCAGCGGAACGTCCCTTCCAGCGTCAGCGCCAGACCGAAGGTGAAGAGAAGCCCGTAGAGGTGATCGAGCTTGTAGAGCCGCGAAAGCATCGTCCGCTCGATCAGCGCGCCCAGAAGGCCCACGATCAGCGGCGCAAGGATCAGCGCCGGCCAGTATCCGATGCCGGTCTGCGTCAGCAGCAGAAGCGCGGCAAAGGCGCCGGCCATGTATTGCGCGCCATGGGCGAAGTTGATCACCCGCAGAAGGCCGAAGATCACCGCCAGCCCCAGCGACAGAAGCGCGTAGAACGAGCCGTTGATGAGGCCCACGAGAAGCTGGCCGAAGAGGGCCGCCGTCGGAATGCCGAAGATCGTCACCATCTCACACCCCCAGCACCGAGTTCAGCATCGGCATGTTCGCAGCCAGATCCTCGACCGGAAAATCCGCCACCATCTGCCCGTGGTCCATCAGGTAGAAACGGTCCGCAACCTTAGAGGCGAAGCGGAAATTCTGCTCGACCAGCACCACGGTCATGCCCCGGTCGCGCAGCTCCACGAGCACCTCGCCGATCCGCTGGATGATGACGGGGGCCAGGCCCTCGGTCGGCTCGTCCAGCAGCAGGCAGCGCGCGCCGGTGCGCAGGATGCGCGCCATGGCCAGCATCTGCTGCTCACCGCCCGACAGCTTGGTGCCGGGGCTTGAGCGTCGCTCCCTGAGGTTCGGAAAAAGCTCGTAGATCTCGCCCACCGACATGCCGCCCCTGGCGACCACCGGGGGCAGTGTCAGGTTCTCTTCGACCGAGAGCGTGGCGAAGATGCCCCGTTCCTCGGGCACGAAGCCCAGACCCTCGCGGGCGGTGCGGTGGAGCGGCACACCCATCATGTCCTTGCCCGCGAACCGGATCGTGCCGGTGCGCTTCCTCAGGATGCCCATGATGGTGCGCAGCGTCGTGGTCTTGCCCATGCCGTTGCGGCCCAGGATGCAGATCGTCTCGCCTTCCTCGACGAACAGATCGACCCCGTGCAGGATGTGGCTCTCGCCATACCAGGCGTGAAGGCCGGTGACCTCCAGGAGCGTCATGCGTCCTCCGTTCCCATGTAGGCCGTGCGCACGCGCGGATCGGTGCTGACGGTGGCGTAGTCGCCATGGGCGAGGATCTCGCCCCGTTGCAGCACCGTGACCTGATGACAGATGTCCGCCACGACGCTGAGATTGTGCTCGACCATCAGCACCGCGCGATGGCGGGCGACCTCGCGGATGATTTCGGCCACCATCTGCACGTCCTCCTGGCCCATGCCGGCCATTGGCTCGTCCAGAAGCAGCACCTCGGGATCGAGGGCGAGGGTGGTTGCGATCTCGAGCACGCGCTTGCGCCCGTAGGACAGGTCGGCCGCGCGCGTGTCGCGGTAAGCCTCGAGCCCCAGCTCCTCGAGCAGAACCTCGGCCCGGCCGTTCAGCCGGTCGAGCGCCGAGAGCGGCCGCCAGAACTGCACCGCAAGCTCGGCCGGGCGCTGGAGCGCGACGCGCACGTTCTCGAGCACGGTCAGATGCGGAAAGACCGCCGAGATCTGGAACGACCGCACCATGCCCATGCGCGCCACCTTGTCAGGGCGCGTGCGGGTGATGTCGGTGCCAAGCAGGGTGATCTTGCCCCTGCTTGGTTGAAGAAACTTCGTCAACAGGTTGAAGACGGTGGTCTTTCCTGCACCATTCGGGCCAATCAGCGCGTGGATCCGCGCGTGATGGACATCGAGATCGACATTGTTGACGGCCGTGAAGCCGCCAAAATCCTTGCCGAGGCCGCGGGCGGACAGGACCACCCGCGGCTCGTGGTCTGCGACCGGCGCCATCGTCAGTTCGTGACGAGCGGGCAGCCGCTCTGGGCCGGGTCGAGATAGGCCTGATCGCCGGGGATCGTGGCGAGGACGTTGTAATAGTCCCACGGCACGTCGCTTTCGCCCGGCTTCTTCACCTCGAGCAGATAGACGTCCGAGATCATACGCCCGTTCGGCGCCACCGTTCCGCCCTTGGCGAAGACATCCTCGACGGGCAGTTCGTGCAGCTTGGCCGCGACGGCCTCGGTCTCGTCCGTGCCGGCCGCCTCGATCGCCTTGAGATAGGAGAGGACGGCCGAATAGGTCCCGGCATGGACCATGTTGGGCATGGCGCCCGTCCGCTCCATGAAGCGCCGGCCGAACTCGGCCGTTTCCTCGTCGCGGTTCCAGTAGAAGCTTTCGGTCAGCGTCAGGCCCTGGGCCGACTCGATCCCGAGCCCGTGCACCTCGGCCAGCGTGAAGAGAAGCGCGGCCAGCCGCTGCCCGCCCTGCACGATGCCGAACTCGCCCGCCTGCTTGATGGCGTTCTGCGTGTCGAGCCCGGCGTTGGCGAGGCCGATCACCTTGGCGCCCGACGCCTGGGCCTGCAGGAGGAAGGAGGAGAAGTCGGTGGTGGCCAGCGGATGGCGGACCGCGCCGAGCACCTGGCCGCCCCGCTCCTTGACGACATTGCCGGTGTTCTCTTCCAGGGAATAGCCGAAGGCATAGTCGGCGGTCAGGAAATACCAGCTGTCCCCGCCCTGTTCGACCAGCGCGCCGCCCGTGCCGATGGCGAGGGCGTGGGTGTCATAGGCCCAGTGGAAGCCGTAGGGCGAGCATTGCTTGCCGGTCAGTTCGGTCGTGGCCGCGCCGGTGGTGATCGTGACCTTCTGCTTCTCCTGCGAGAGGGCCTGAACGGCCAGCGCCACCGAAGAGGTCGTCAGCTCCATGATCGCGTCCACGCGCTCGGTGTCGTACCACTGGCGCGCGATGTTCGAGGCGATGTCGGCCTTGTTCTGGTGGTCGGCGGTCACGACCTCGACCGGCTTGTCCAGCACGGTGCCGCCGTAATCCTCGACGGCCATCCGCGCGGCCTCAAAGCTGAACCGGCCGCCGAAGTCGGCATAGACGCCGGACTGATCGTTCAGGATGCCGATCTTGACCACGTCATCCGAAACCTGCGCCGCCGCAGGCGCGGCCAGCGCAGCCAGCGACACCGCAGAAAGAAGGGCTTTCCGCATTCCATATCCTCCCTTGGGCGGTTGCCGTCCCTGCCACAGCGCGCGGGCTGGTGCGGTTCCGTCCTGTTCATGAATGTGCCGCACGGGTCTCCTCAAACCCGGGGCACGAATGGAGGATCAGATGTTTCGAGGCGGGACTCAAGCAAATTGTCGCAGCTATTTCGGAACAAGATCTGTTCGTTTTCGTACAAGGGCGGGTGACGCTTGGGCAACTTCACA
This sequence comes from Cereibacter sediminicola, assembly GCF_007668225.1. Classification (NCBI taxonomy): domain Bacteria; kingdom Pseudomonadati; phylum Pseudomonadota; class Alphaproteobacteria; order Rhodobacterales; family Paracoccaceae; genus Cereibacter; species Cereibacter sediminicola. The sequence goes on from NZ_VDEK01000010.1 coordinate 12,589, forward strand.
TGGGACGACCTGCAGTTCTTCCTTGCGGTCGCGCGGACGGGCCAGCTGTCACGCGCCGCCCGCCAGCTCAGGACCAGCCATGTAACCGTCTCGCGGCGGATCGACCGGCTGGAGGCGGCGCTGCGGATGCGGCTCTTCGAGCGCAACCCCCGTGGCTACGAGCTGACGCCGGTCGGGCGCCGGTTGATCGAGACGGCCGAACGGATGGAGGCCGAGACCGAGCGGATGCAGGTCGAGTTGCTGGGCGATGGCCCCGGCCAGCGCGGTGTGCTGCGGATGGCGGTCCCCGAGGGTTTCGGAAGCTGGTTCAGCCGCGTGCTCCTTGGCCCCTTCACCAGCCGCTTCCCCAACATCTCGCTGGAGCTGATCACGCTGCCGCAGATCATGTCGCTGTCGCGGCGCGAGGCGGATCTGACGGTCACGCTCGATCCGCCCAAGGCAAGCCCCTATCATTCCGAAAAGATCACTGACTACAGCCTGCACATCTACGCCACGCGCTCCTACCTGGCCGAGCATCCGCCGGTGCGCCACCGCGATGACCTGTTGAAGCACCCGTTCATCGGCTACATCGAGGAGATGATCTTCGCGCCGGGCCTCGATTATCTGGGCGAGGTCCATCCGGGGATCCGGGCGAGTTTCAAGAGCTCTTCGATCTTCAACCAGCTGGCGGCGACGCGGAACGGACTCGGGCTTTGCGTCCTGCCGTTCTATATCGCGCGGATGTTTCCCGATCTTGAAATGGTCCTGCCGCATGAGGTGGTTCTGCGGCGCACCTACTGGCTGACCTGCCACCGTGACGTGCGCCCGCTGCCCCGCGAACGGTCGGTCATGTCCTTCCTCCTCGAGGAGGGGCGCACCCATGGGAAGAGCCTTCTCAACCCGATGGCGATCAGAAAAGGCGAGCCGTCTACCACTTCTGATTGAGGCGAAGCCTATTGACGTGGATCGCCGGTTGCGGGGTATCATGCCATCCTGATCGCACGCCAGTTGCCATGCCGGGACTACGGCCATGAGCTCGAGTCATTTGAAACATGTCTTTCTCCTGCTGAGCGTTCTTGCGCTCTGCCCGATTCCTGTGGGCGCCGAGGACACAGCCTCCGCCGCCGTGTCTCCCGAGGCCGCCGCGGCCACGGAAGGGTCCTATCGATCCATCATCAGCATGCTGGAGAGCGAGATCTCGGGCCTCGAGGCGCGCATCGCGGTGCTGACGACCGAGCGGCGGCGCGAGCTGTCGAGGCTGGAACGGACCCGTAACGAGACGGCGCGCGTCGAGAAGCAGCTGGCGCAGCTCCGGCATGAACGGGGCCGGCTGGAAGAGGCGGTGGCCGCGGCCCTCGCCGAGCCGACCTCGGCGGCGGCCATGCAGCCGGCCGGGCTGGTCGCCAATCCGCCGCCTCCGCGGGCCGACGGGGGAGCGGTGCGCCTAGAGGCCGAACGCAAGCGGCTCTCCGATCAGGTCGAGCGGCTGGAACGTGAGGCCACGGATGCGGCGGCCCGGCTGCGGACCCTGTCCGAGACCGCGTCGCAGCGCGAGGCGGAGCTGGTCGTGCTGGTGGACCGGCAGGAGGGTCTCACCAAGGCCATCGCGTCGCGCGAGGGCGAGCTGGAAAAGCTCGCCGCCCGCCATTCGGAACTGACCGCGGCCGTGGCGCAGCGCGAGGAGGCCCTTCAGGCGCTGGATGAGCGTGCAGCGGCCGCGGCCGAGAGCGCCGCCCGCCAGCGCGAGGAGGCCGAGGCTCTGGAGGCTCGCCATCTGGAACTGACGCGGGCCGTCGGCGAAGGGTCTGAAGCCGTCAAGGCGCTCGAGGCGCGGCAGGCGGATCTCTCGCGCGCGGCCGGTGAGATTGCCGAGGATCTGACGCGGCGGCAAGGCTTGCTGGCCGATGCCGAGGCGCATCTTGCCGCCGCGCGGAAGGATCAGGAACAAGCCGAGGCAAAGGCGCGCGCGCAGGTCGAGGCACTCCGCAAGGCGGAGGCCGAGGCGCGGCAAAGGGTGGAGGCCCTCGAGGCGGCGGAGGCCGCGACCCGGCAGCGGGCAGAGGCGCTCCAGCGCGAGCTTGAGCAGGGTGAGGCGGCGCTTGTCCGGCTGACGGTCGCGGTGGGCGACGAGGAAAAGCGGCTGGCGCAGCTTCAGGCCCAGCGAGAGGACAGGGCCTCCGGCCAGTCGCGCGACCTGTCCGAGGCCGAGACGCGGCTTGCGGCGCTGGCCGCGGCCGAGGAGGAGGCGCGGGCGAGGGTGTCCGAACTCGACGCGCTGCTCGAGCGCAAGCAGCAGGAGCTGGCCGCCGCACCGCCTGCGCCCGAACCGGCCCCGCCCGCGGTGGAACCGCCGCCTGCCGTGGCGCTTCCCGCCGGGGCGCCCCGCGAGCCGGACGAGGTGGCGCGGGCGCTCGCCGAAGCGCCCGGCCTGCCCGAGCCCGGAAGCGCCGCCCGTCAGCGGCTCTTCTCGCTGCTCGAGACCGGGGTGTGCCCGGTCGATGCCCTTCGCGAGGTGACCGGCGCGGTGAACCGCCAGACGCTGGTCGCGCTCGTCAGATCCCTGGGCGGCTGCTGACCGTCCGACAGTCCAACAGCAGGAGGAAGCCTTGCCCGTTGCCCGATTGATCGCGATTGCCCTGTTGCTTGCGATCCTGCCGGCGCGATCGCCGGCCGTGGAGATCAACATTCTCACCGGAGGACCGACCGGAACCTACATCCAGATCGGCCGTGACATAGCCAAGGCCGCCGATGAATGCGGCCTCGGCATGACCGTCCACGAAAGCGCGGGCTCGCTCGAGAATTTTCTCGGGGTCAGACAGCGCCCGGTCACGCAGTTCGGGATCGTTCAGTCGGACGTGCTGGAATATCTCAAGACCTTCGCCGCCAACGACCCCGAGGTGAGCCGCGCCATCTTCGGGGTGCGCATCGCCTTTCCACTCTATGACGAGGAGGTGCATCTGCTGGCGCGCAAGGAGATCGGCGGGCTTGCCGATCTGGAAGGCAAGCGCGTGGCCATCGGGGTCGAAAACTCGGGCACGTTCCTGACCGCCTCGCTGGTCCTCGACCTGGCGCAGGTGTCGCCGGGCGAACGCCTGATGATCACGCAGGACGAGTCGCTGGCGGCCCTGCTGGCGGGCGACATCGACGCCTTCTTCTACGTGGCGGGCGTTCCGGCCAAGCTTTTCTCCTCGGAGGAGATCGACGCCGAACGCTTCCATCTCGTGCCCGTCGCCGACGAGGTGCTGCGCCAGGTGTACAAGCCGACCGAGATCCCCGCGGGCACCTATCCGTTCCAGACCGGGCCGGTCGAGGCGATCGCGGTCAAGGCGGTGCTGATGACCTATGGCTACGACCCGCGGCGCAACGCCTACCACCGCGAGAGCTGCAAGGCGGTCTCGGACATCTCGCATGTGATCAGCAGCCGCTTCCAGACCCTGCAGCAGACCGGCCACCCGAAGTGGAAGCAGGTGAACCTCACCGAGCTGCCCGCAGGCTGGGACATCGGCGAATGTGTGAACGCGGGCCTTGCCCCCGGCTACCGCTTGCCCTGCGATCCGCCAGAGGCGGAGACCACCGCCACCCCCGGCGACACCACCTCGGAAAGCGAGGCCAACCGCGCCTACCGCCGTCAGATCTGCGCCGTGGTGGGCTGCTGATCCGCGAACGGGGGCCGGCCTGAACCGGGCCCGCCCCCGCAAGCAGGGGCCGGCAAGGCTCCTTCAGGGGCATATCCCGCGCGCGGACCCGATCCCGGCTTGCGTCGCGGGCCCGGCTGTCCGAGGCTGGGGCCGATCCACCCGAGGTGCCCATGTCCCGTCCCATCATCGCCATCCTGCGCGGCATCACGCCCGCCGAAGCCGAGCCCGTCGCCGAGGCGCTGGTAGAGGCGGGGATCGACCGGATCGAGGTGCCGCTCAACTCGCCCGACGGGCTGGAGAGCGTCGAGCGCCTCGTCCGCCGCCTTGGCGAGCGGGCGTTGATCGGGGCGGGCACGGTGTTGTCGCCCGAGGATGTGGCCCGTGTGGCGGCCACCGGGGCGCGGCTCGTCGTCTCGCCCGACTGCAACCCCGAGGTCATCGCGGCCACGCGGGCCGCGGGGCTCATCTCGATCCCGGGCGTCTTCACCCCGACTGAATGTTTCGCGGCGATCCGGGCGGGCGCCAACGCGCTCAAGCTCTTCCCGGCGACGCTTCTCGGGCCCGCGGGGCTGGAGGCGCTGAGGGCGGTCCTGCCGCGGGATCTGCCGGTCTTTGCCGTGGGGGGCGCCGGAGAGGCCAATCTGCAGGACTGGCGCAGGGCGGGGGCCGACGGCTTCGGGATCGGCACAGCCCTCTACCGCCCCGGTCGCAGCGCCGCGGAGGTGGCCGAACGGGCGCGGACGCTCGTCGCAGCCTTTGACCGGAGCAGCGCGCCATGATCCTCGACGCACGCCCCTGCACCCTGGGCGAAGGAGCCTTCTGGCACCCCGAGCGGCGCGAGCCCTTCTGGTTCGACATCGCGGCCGGGAAGCTCATGGCCCGGATCCGCGGCGAGCCCGCCGAATGGAGCTTTGGCGAAGCCGTGTCGGCTGCGGGCTGGATTGACCGGGACCGGCTGCTGATCGCCTCGGAAACCGGCCTCTGGCGGTTCGAGATCGCCACGGGGCAGCGGGAGCGGATCGTGGCTCTGGAAGAGGACTGCTCCGGCACCCGCTCGAACGACGGGCGGACCGATCCGGCGGGCGGCTTCTGGATCTCGACCATGGGGAAGGACGCCGAGCCCGGCTCCGGGGCGATCTACCGCTTCCACGAGGGGCGCATCAGCCGGCTCTTTGCCAACCTCACCATCCCGAACGCGATCTGCTTTGCCCCCGATGGCCGGCGCGCCTACTTTGCAGACACGCCGCGCTCGTGCCTCATGACGGTTGCGCTGGATGCAGAGGGCTGGCCGCTGGGGGAGCCGACCCTCCTGGCACACCTTCCGGGCCTGTCGCCCGACGGGGCCGTCACCGACGCCGAGGGCGGCATCTGGAGCGCGCAGTGGGGGGCGGGCCGCGTCGCCCGCTACCGGCCCGACGGGCGCTTCGATCGCGCGCTCGATCTGCCTGCGCCACAGGTGACCTGTCCCTGCCTGACCGAGCGAGGCCGCATGTTCGTCACCTCGGCCCGCGAGGGCATGAGCGAGACCGCCCTGGCGGACCATCCGCTTTCGGGGCAGACGTTCGAGCTGGAGGCGGGGGCCGAGGGGCTTCCCGCGCCGCGCCTCAGGCTGTGACGCAACGGCAATGACCTGCGGTATCCCGCAATCTTCCCACTGCGAAGGGAAGGGCGGCTGCGGCGTCTGGCCACGGGGCAGGGAGATTCTCACGCCGCGCACTTAAAATGTTTCCGCGCCCGGTCGTTCATCTCGCCAGAGTTGAGCACGGCATCGGCCCGTGCAGCAAGGGCAAGGACAACAGATGCAGAGCAGCGGGAGCCGGGGCGGCGGGAATCGGGCAGGATCAGGGGGCACGCCATGACGCGCACGGTCCTTGCGGTGGATGATTCACCCTCGATCCGATGCATGGTGGCCCTGACGCTTCGCGAAGCGGGGTACGAGGTGATCGAGGCCTCGGACGGTCAGCAGGCCCTAGAGGTCGCGCTCTCGCGCCGCGTCGATGCGATCCTCACCGACCAGAACATGCCGCGTCTCGACGGCCTCGGTTTCATCCGCGCCTACCGCAGCCATCCCGAGGGCAAGGGCACGCCCATCGTGTTCCTCTCGACCGAGTCGGCCGACAAGCTGAAGGCCGAGGCGCGCGAGGCCGGAGCCCTTGGCTGGATGGTGAAGCCCTTCACCCAGGCGCAGCTGCTGGCCGTAATGAAGAAGGTCCTCGGCTGAGGCGGAATGGTGACCAGTGGGGGCAGAGTTCTGTCGGTTGCCCCGTTTCTATCCGCCGGCGGCCAGCGCGCCCTCCGGCCACTTCATGAAAGACCCGACATGAGATTCTCGATCCGCAACAAGCTGGGGGCGACCTTCCTCGTCATCTTCGCCATGGCGGGCGGCACCAACCTCTATGCGCTCTATACGATCGACCGGCTGAGCGAGGACATCAACACGCTCGTCGAGCGCGACTTCGAGCGCGTGCGGCTGACCGAGCGGCTGAACGCCGAACAGCTCCGCATGAAGGGCGCCATCCGCGATCACATGCTGTCGCCGCCGCAGGGCAAGGCGCGGGACATGGAGGCCGTGGCCCAGGCGCGTGTCAACATGCGCGAGGCGTTCGACGCGCTGGTGGCCGTCTCGCCCCCCGCTGACCAGGACAAGCTCGCGGAATACGAGGAGCTGTGGAAGCAGTCGATCAAGGTGAACGACAAGGCGCTGCTCCTCTCGGAGGGCGGCCGCACCGAAGAGGCGCGCAAGCTTCTGTGGGGCGACTATTTCTCGCGTCTTCAGAATACGCGGATGCAGATCATGGAGGGGCTGCGGGATGGCAGCATCGCGCATCTGCACCAGATGCAGGCGGCGGCGGAGCAGGCCCGGTTTCAGACCCTCATGCTGATGGGCGGGACGATCACGCTGGCCTCGATCATCGCAATCGGTGCGGCGGCATGGCTGATCCTCTCGATCGGGCGGGGCCTCGCGCGGGCGCTGGAGGTGACGCGGCGCGTAGCCGACGGCGACCTGACCGAAACGGCGGCGCTGCGCGGCAATGACGAGATCACCGATCTTCTGGCGGCCCTGAACGGGATGGTGCTGCGCCTGCGCGAAGTGGTGTCGCGGGTGACCACCGCCGTCGGACAGGTGGCCGCGGGCAGCGCCGAGGTCGCGGCCACGTCCGAGCAGCTGAGCCAGGGCGCCAACGAGCAGGCCTCCGCCACGGTCCAGGCGTCCGCCTCGGTGGAAGAGATGGCGGCAACCATAAAGCAGAGCGCGGAAAATGCGTCGCGCACCGAGCAGGTGGCCACAGGCTCTGCCCATGCCGCACGCCAGAGCGGCGATGCGGTCTCGAGCGCGGTCGAAGCGATGCGCTCGATTGCGGGGAAGATCCTCGTCGTGCAGGAGATCGCGCGTCAGACGGACCTTCTGGCCCTGAACGCGGCCGTCGAGGCGGCGCGGGCCGGCGAGCATGGCCGCGGCTTCGCTGTGGTCGCCGCAGAGGTGCGCAAGCTGGCAGAGCGGAGCCAGGCGGCGGCGGCGGAGATCTCGAACCTCTCGACCGGCACCGCCCATTCGGCCGTGACGGCGGGCAAGATGATCGAGGGCCTCGTGCCCGACATCGAGGAAACCGCCAACCTCGTTTCGGGTATATCGGTGGCGTCGCAAGAGCTTGCCGCCGGAGCTTCACAGGTGAGCATGGCCATCCAGCAGCTCGATACGGTGACCCAGCAGAACACCGCGGCGGCCAGCGAACTGTCCGCCAGCGCCGCCGACCTGTCCGAACGGTCAGAGGATCTGCGCCAGGCCGTCAGCTACTTCCGCGTCAGCGCCGGCAGCGCACCCGCGCCCATCGCTCCTGCTGCCGAGCTTCGCAGGTCCGCTCCGACGCTTGTTCCACAGCGCGTGCGCGGCGGCGGCTTCGACTTCGAGCTTCATGGGGATGACGAGATCGACGCGGCGTTCGAGCGGGCCAAGGTCGCCTGAGGCCGCCTGCCACAAGCCAAGGCAAGGCGCGGTGCCGCAAGGCCCGCGCCTTTTCGTTCAGGTCACGATGAGAAAGATGCTGATCAGCACCGATGCAGCCACGATCATCGGCCCGGTGAGCGACAGAAGGACATGCTCAACCTGCAGCGGACCTTCATGGTGATCGGTTGCCGGGCCCCAGAACGAGGGGCCGGGACGCCAGCTTTCAAACCGGTAGCTGGCAAGCGGGCGGATGCCGCTGCGGCGTCCCTCGCCATTCCTGGCTGTCTGCGCTCTTGCCCGGCAGATCTGGACGGAGGCGGCATTGCTGACCAGCTCTGGCTGGGCTTGTTCACTCGGCACCATGGACACATCATTTCGCATAGGTTCAGAGGGATCCGCTCGTCTGCAGGTGGTATCTACTAAGGGTTGTAACCCTTCCTATCCTAAGGCGATAGAGTGTCATTGTGACACAATCAAGCGGGATTGTCCGCGGGTGACCAAGTCACCGACGAAAGTAGGTTCTGTGGCCACTATGCCGCAGTCTGCCGTTGTGAACGGCCCCGTCCGACCTATGTTTTCGGCATCCCAGATAGAGCTCCGCATCGTGTCCAGCCATCGACCCGAACCCCGCGCCCTGTCCGTTCCGAGCGGCCGGATTTCCCGCCTCGCGCGATTCGGGGGCCTGGCCTCCGGCATCGCCGGCAATGTGGCGTTGCACGGCGCCCGGCAGCTCGCGCAGGGGCGGCGCCCGGTGATGAGCGATCTGATCCTGACGCCCGCCAATGTCGCGCGGCTGGCCGAGCAGCTGTCGCAGATGCGTGGCGCCGCGATGAAGGTGGGGCAGCTTCTGTCGATGGATGCGGGCGAGATGCTGCCGCCCGAACTGGCCGACATTCTGGCGCGGCTTCGGTCCGAGGCGCATTACATGCCGCCCCGGCAGCTCCGAACCGTGCTGGACGCGGCCTGGGGCAAGGACTGGCACCGCAGGTTCCGAACCTTCAACGTCCGGCCCATCGCGGCGGCCTCGATCGGCCAGGTTCATCGGGCAACGACGGTCGAGGGCGAGGATCTGGCGATCAAGGTCCAGTATCCGGGGGTGCGCCGCTCGATCGACAGCGACGTGGACAATGTCGCGGCGCTGATGCGGATCTCGGGCCTCCTGCCAAAGGGCCTCGACCTCGCGCAGATGCTGGCCGAGGCCAAGCGGCAGCTGCACGAGGAGGCGGATTATGAGCGTGAGGGGCGCTGTCTCGCCCGCTTCGGGGCGCTCCTGACGGGCGCGCCCGAGTTTCGGGTGCCCGCGCTGCATGAGGGTCTGACCGGGCGCGACGTGCTTGCCATGGCGCATGTCGCGGGCAACCCCGTCGAGGATCTGTTCGAGGCCCCGCAGGCGGAGCGTGACCGGGTCATGCGGCTTCTGATCGGGCTGATGTTCCGCGAGCTGCTCGACTTCCGCCTGATGCAGACCGACCCGAACTTCGCCAACTACCGACACGATCCCTCCACGGGTCAGGTTGTGCTGCTCGACTTCGGCGCCACCCGCGAGGTCGGAACGGAGATGGCCGAGGGCTACCGCATGCTCCTGCACGCGGGCCTCGCTGGCGAGAGCGACGCCATGCAGGCGGCGATGTTCGAACTTGGCTTCCTGTCCGAGGCGGTGCCCACGGATCTGCGCGCCTTGATGCTGCAGATGCTCGAGATCTCGATGGAGCCGCTTCGCGCGGCTTGCTTCGACTTCGGCGCGAATGACGTGGCGCTGCGTCTGCGCGACCTCGGGATGGAGATCGGCGAGCGGCGCGAGGTCCACCATCTGCCGCCGGTCGAGACCTTCTACATCCAGCGCAAGTTCGGAGGGATGTATCTCCTGGCCAGCCGGCTACGGGCACGCGTCGCAATTCGTGAGCTGATCGAGCCATATCTTTAGGGACTTGGCGGCACTTGTTCATGCTTCACATGAGGAGCGGCGCGCGGCACTGACGGGCCTCGGTCCGCGTGACCTTGTCACAGGATCAGGCGCGGCCGCAGGGCTATCCTGCGCAGGCCGCGCACTCGTCGCGGCGATCGTTCAGAAAGAGTGAGCTGCCATGTTGTGCCTGCGCCCCTCCATGCCGCGCCTTGCGCTGATCCTGATGATGCTCGCCGCGCCGGCGAGCCTGACGGCCCAGCCCATTCCCTTTCACCCCGAGAGGATCGAGGACTGTCTCTCGGGCAAGAAGACCGGACCGCAGCGTGAGGCCTGCATCGGCCTGGCTGCGGACCTCTGCCGTCGTGAGACGAAGGGCGCGACCGAGGTCGAGGCCGCAGCCTGCATGGCCGCCGAAGCCAACTGGTGGCGCGATCGAATGGGCCATGCCTATGAGGCGGCGATGAAGGAGGCCGCCCTGCGCGATGTGGAATTTGCCAAGCCCATCTCGCAGGGTGCGCCACGCATGACCGAGGATCTCGAGAAGATGCAGGAGGCCTGGAAGGACTGGAGCGAGAAGCGGTGCTTCTTCGAAGCCATGCGGCGTCGCGGCAAGCCCGACCGGATGGTCGTGGCCTCGGAATGCCTCATGCGCCGAACGGCGGAAGAGGCGCTGCTGCTTGAGGATGTCGCCGCCCGGAAGCGCTAGGCTGCGTCAGGCTGTCGCCGGTTCCTCTTGCTGCCCGTCAATGCACGGCCATGGCGCCGACCTAAGGTGGCAGCACCGGCAGACTCAAGGGCCTGCGCCAGAAGGCCCGCCCGGTCCGGCACCGACAGAGGCGCGATTAGTCCCCAACCTTCTGTCGGTGCCGTCGTCTGTTCAGCCCGCGCACCCGTGTCGCAGCCGGCTGACGGTGGCCGCGAAACCTGTGCGAGAGCGGGCCCGGCGGATACGGGCCGAGAGCTGCGCACCGCTCGGGCGGAGGGGCTCCATCTTCAAGAGTGGCTTCGTCCTGTCCGCGACGCATGTCCGAAAGCGGCGCCTTCCCGCTTCAATGCGGCATTGTCGCAGGATCGCGCTTGCGCAAAACGGCTGCGACGGCTTTCCTGAAGGCCTGTGCAGCAGGGGGCCGGCATGGAGATCCGCCTTGAGAAGATCGAGCCAGAGCGGAACTGCTTCCGTTTCTACCTGATCCGAAAGGAACGGGACCTGTTCGAGAGTGGCTCGCTCGTGGTCCAGTGGGGCCGGATCGGCCAGGCGGGGCGCATGGCGATCCGATCCTCGGGCCCGCCGGAGCGGATCGAGGCCCTGTTCGAGCGGCTGGTTCGGATGAGACTCCGGCGAGGCTACGCCATCGCCGGAGCTGGTTTCAGGTCGGGCGCCGCAACGCCGTGACGCAGCTCACCGGGATGTGGAAATAGCGGCCGATCTGCTCGTCACTCAGTCCGAGATCGGTCAGCGTGTCGATCACCCGGTCGGGCGAGGGCGCCATCAGCACCTGCGCGCACAGGCAGACCATTCGGCCGTTCGCATCGACCTGATGCTGACCCGGGCAGAGCCCCGCAGACTTCCAGACGCAGCCCGACTCGGCTGTCGCGTCGGGCGGGGCTGCCGACCTCTCCACTTCATGCGGCATCGATCCCCTTCGGCTGCGGAACAGGGCTCGGCGCCGTTCAGTCGGTTCGGGTATCATGGGGCAGTCCTCCTCTTCCTGCACCATTGCCGCCAGAGCGACGCAGGCAGTGTCGCCGCTACATGACGGAAGTCAATCTACAACTTCATGACAACACGGCTGCAATCCCATGGCATCGTTCGCTTTTTGGCAACGGATGGCGGATTTTCCGGCCTGCGCCAATGTGCGCGGCCCTGATCCGCCGCGCGCAGTTTCTTGTGGACAAGTCGCACGCCCTGGCCGGAAGAGGCCGGGAATCATCGGTCGGACAGGGGGCGCGCCCCCGAGACTCGCCTCACGCGGCGCGCTCCGCGCCCCGGTTCGGGGCGAGGCTCACGATGGCGAGGCCCACGAAGATCAGCATCGCGCCAAGGAAGCGTTGCGTGGTGACAGGCTCGCCCACCACGAGGATGGCGAGGAGCCAGGCGGTCAGCGGCTCGACGAGCGAGAGGGTGACGGCCGTCGAGGTGGTGAGCCGTGCCAGCCCCCTCGTGAACAGCGCGTAGGCAAGCCCGGTCGTGATCGTGCCGAGAAAGAGGAGCGCCGGCCACGCCCGCAGATCCGCCGCCCAGGCGACAGGCACCAGTGCGAGAACGGGTGCCGTCACGATGGCGGCGACGAGGAAGGTGGAGGCGGCCAGCGTGCCGGCCGGCACGGCGCCGCCGACCCGTCCTGTCGCAAGCGAATAGGCGGCATAGGACGCGCCGGCCAGGCTCGCCAGCAGGACCCCGATCGTCGAGGCCGCGCCGGCGCCTGCGTCGGTCACGAGAAGCGCGGCTCCAACGATCGAAAGTCCCTGGCCGGCGGCGCGCAAGGGGCCGGGCAGGCGGCGCAGCACGAGGGCCTCGTAGGCCGTGACCCAGATCGGGGCGCTGCCGATGGCGATGGCGGTTCCCACACCGACGCCGGCCTCGACCACGGCGACGAAGAAGAGAAGGTTGTAGAGGCCGATGAAGACCCCGGCCGCCAGAACCGGCCGCCAGGGCAGATGGGCGAAGGCCCGTCGGCTGGCGGGCGCCAACAGCGCCATGATCGTCAGGGTTGCAGCGCCGATGGCAAGCCGGATCGCGGCCACCACCAGCGGTTCGCGGTCGGCTGGCAGCAGGCTCTGCACCGTGCCGGTGGTGCCCCAGAGGATCGCCGCAAGGACGACCGCCAGAAGTGCGAGGCTGCGGGAGGTGCTGGCCGATCCTGTCATGGGGTCCTTCTGTCGTCGGGCCGCCAGCGGGCCCCACGGCGTGAGGGCGCCGCAAGGGCGGTATCGCCATCGCGGGCACTGCCGTCAATCCGGCAGATCGCGGCGGACGGATGCAGGGCATGAGCTGCGATGCAACCCATGAGGTCCGCCCGCGCAGGCTTGCCGCCGCAGCGGCGCCAGCAGCTGGTGAGCAAGCGATCGAAGGCGCGTGGCCGCGACGACGCAAAACAGGGCCGCCCCGGGGGCAGCCCTGTTCCTGTGCCTTGGCCTGTCGCGCGGGATCAGGCGATGTCGAAGCGGTCGGCGTTCATCACCTTGGTCCAGGCCGCCACGAAGTCCTGCACGAACTTCTCGCGGCTGTCGTCCTGGGCATAGACCTCGGCATAGGCGCGCAGCACCGAGTTCGAGCCGAAGACCAGATCGACCCGCGTCGCCGTCCACTTCACCGCGCCGGTGCGCCGGTCGCGGATCTCGTAGAGGTTGGCGTCGGCCGGCTTCCAGACATTGGCCATGTCGGTCAGGTTGACGAAGAAGTCGGTCGTCAGCGCACCCTCGCGGTCGGTGAAGACGCCGTGCTTCGTGCCGCCGTGGTTGGTGCCAAGGACGCGCATGCCCCCCAGCAGCACCGTCATCTCATGCGCGGTGAGGCCCATGAGCTGGGCGCGGTCGAGCATCAACTCCTCGGGGCTGACGGTGTAGTCCTTCTTCAGCCAGTTGCGGAAGGCGTCGTGGATCGGTTCCAGCACGTCGAACGAGGCCGCGTCGGTCAACTCGTCCGTCGCATCGCCCCGGCCCGGCGCGAAGGGCACGGTGATCTCGACGCCCGCGGCGCGGGCCGCCTGCTCGATCCCCACATTGCCGCCCAGCACGATCACGTCGGCGACGCTCGCCCCGGTTTCGGCCGCAATGCCCTCGAGCACGCCCAGCACGGTTGCGAGGCGGGCGGGCTCGTTGCCCTCCCAGTCCTTCTGCGGCGCCAGCCGGATCCGCGCGCCATTGGCGCCGCCCCGCATGTCCGAGCCGCGGAAGGTCCGCGCGCTGTCCCAGGCGGTCGAGACCAGCTCGGCCACCGAGAGGCCCGAGGCCGCGATGCGCGCCTTGACGGCGGCCACATCATAGTCGGTGCGGCCGACGGGAACCGGATCCTGCCAGATCAGATCTTCCTGCGGCACGTCCGGCCCGAGGTAGCGCGCCTTCGGACCCATGTCGCGGTGGGTCAGCTTGAACCAGGCGCGAGCGAAGACCTCCGAGAAATAGGCCGGGTCGCGGTGGAACCGCTCGGCGATGGGGCGATAGATCGGGTCCATCTTCATCGCCATGTCCGCGTCGGTCATGATCGGATTGTAGCGGATCGAGGGATCCTCGACATCGACCGGCTTGTCTTCCTCGCGGATGTCGATCGGCTCCCACTGCCAGGCGCCGGCCGGGCTTTTGCGCAGCTCCCATTCATAACCGAACAGCAGGTCGAAATAGCCATTGTCCCACCGGGTCGGATGGGTCGTCCAGGCGCCCTCGATGCCGCTGGTGACGGTGTTGCGGCCGACGCCGCGGGTCGAGTGGTTCATCCAGCCGAGCCCCTGCTCGACCACGTCCGCCGCCTCGGGGTCCGGCCCGACCAGCGCGGCATCGCCGTTGCCGTGGCACTTGCCGACCGTGTGGCCGCCCGCCGTCAGCGCCACCGTCTCCTCGTCGTTCATCGCCATCCGGGCGAAGGTCTCGCGGACATGGAGCGCCGTGCGCAACGGATCGGGCTCGCCGTTCACGCCCTGCGGGTTCACGTAGATCAGGCCCATCTGCACCGCGGCCAGCGGGTTCTCCATCGAGGCCGGATCGGCCACATCGCCATAACGGCTGTCCGAGGGCGCAAGCCATTCCTTCTCGGCGCCCCAGTAGGTGTCCTTTTCAGGGTGCCAGATGTCGGCGCGGCCGAAGGCGAAGCCGAAGGTCTTCAGCCCCATCGACTCGTAGGCCACGGTGCCGGCGAGGATGATCAGGTCGGCCCAACTGATGGCATTGCCGTATTTCTTCTTGACCGGCCACAGAAGCCGGCGGGCCTTGTCGAGGTTCACGTTGTCCGGCCACGAGTTCAGCGGCGCGAAGCGCTGGTTGCCGGTGCCGCCGCCGCCGCGGCCGTCGGCGGTGCGGTAGGACCCGGCCGCGTGCCAGGCCATGCGGATCATCAGCCCGCCGTAATGGCCCCAGTCGGCCGGCCACCAGTCCTGGCTGTCGGTCATCAGCGCGTGCAGATCACGCTTGAGCGCCGTCACATCCAGCCCCTGCAGCGCCCGGCGATAGTCGAAGCCCGGCCCCATCGGGTTCGTCTTGCTGTCGTGCTGGTGCAGGATGTCGAGGTTCAGCGCATTCGGCCACCAATCCGTGTTCGAGGTGCCCATGGCGGTGTTGCCACCATGCATTACCGGGCATTTGCCGGTCGAACCGATACCGTTTCCGTCCATGTCGCGACTCCATCTTTCCCCTGAAGCGCGAGCCGCTGGGCGGCTCTGCGCGCGAAAAGACGGATAGCCCGATCCGGCCATTTAGGCTACTTTGTATTTCTGATGATTGCGATGAGTTGCGCTAATGATGAACATCTCGATGAAGCATCTTCGCTACTTCGAGGCTCTGGCCCGGCACCAGCATTTCGGCCACGCCGCCGAGGCGTGCCGCATCACGCAGCCGGCGCTGTCGCTGCAGATGAAGGAGCTTGAGGAGATGCTGGGCGCCGCCCTGATCGAACGGGGGCCAAAGCGGATCCGGCTA
Source organism: Cereibacter sediminicola (assembly GCF_007668225.1). Taxonomy (NCBI): domain Bacteria; kingdom Pseudomonadati; phylum Pseudomonadota; class Alphaproteobacteria; order Rhodobacterales; family Paracoccaceae; genus Cereibacter; species Cereibacter sediminicola. The sequence goes on from NZ_VDEK01000010.1 coordinate 27,686, forward strand.
ACCAGTCTCGGCGAGGATTTCGTCGCGCGGGCGCGCGAGATCCTGCGCGCGGTGGATGAGTTGGGAGAGCTGGCCCGCGCGTCGGGCGAGGCTCTGCACGGGCGCTTCCGGCTGGGGGTGATCCCCACGGTGGCGCCTTATCTGCTGCCGGCCATCATCCAGCTTCTGGCCCGCCATCATCCGCGGCTGGATCTTCGTCCGCGCGAAGCCACGACGCGAAAGCTGCTGGCGGACCTGAACGAGGGTCGCCTCGATGCGGCGATCATGGCGCTGCCGGTGTCCGAGCCCCTGCTGCACGAGGAGCCGATCCTCGAAGAGGAGTTCATGCTGGTGCGTCCGCTGGCCGACGAGGGGAGGCCGGTTCCCGACTCGGCGGGCCTGCGCGAGATGCGGCTGCTGTTGCTGGAGGAGGGCCACTGCTTCCGCGATCAGGCGCTGTCCTTCTGCAACATGCCTGCGGCCCCCTCGGACCTGATGGAGGGCAGCTCGCTCTCGACGCTGGTGCAGATGGTAGGGGCGGGGATCGGGGTGACGCTCATTCCCCAGATGGCCATCCCGCTCGAGACGGCTTCGGCGTCCGTCTCCATCGCGCGGCTGCGGGAGCCGCGGCCCCGCCGCACGCTTGGCCTGGTCTGGCGCAGGAACTCGCCGCTTGCGCGGCATCTCGGGCCGATGGCGGGACATCTGCAAAGCCTTGCAGGCCAAGGGACGTGACGCGATCCGGGTGGTGCTGCCGTCGCGGCCGCGGGCGCCTGATTCTCGCCTGATCCCGGGGCACGGGCGCCTCTGCCTGCGTCGCGCGGAAGTTTGATTTGGCACAAGTCACGCCGCCGCTGCCGTGGTAGAAGGAGGCATGAAAGGGCGATCCCGCATCTCTGTTTTGCCACTCACGCTCCCGGCCCCTCGGCCGGGCACCGGGCGGCAGCCGGCCCGGCCGGGCGATGTGGGGAAGCGGCCTTGCTGATGGTCGGGCGCCGCCCCTGGATGCAGGCCCTGCTGCTCGCGCTGGTCGCGGCCTTCGCCCTGCTGGGCGCGCGTCCGGCCGCGGCGCCGCATCGCTCCGAGGCCCTGCTGGCGGCGTTCCTGCTTCCCGTCGAGATCTGCCACGATGGCGACAGCACGCCCGCCGGCGGCACCGGGGAGTCCTGCCTCTTCTGCCACCTGATTGCCGCGGCCTCGCCGGGCGGGGCTGGCTGCGGCGCGGAGTTCACGCCGCTGCGCGTGGCCCGGCTGGCTCTGCCGCCGCCCTCGTCGCCGGGCGGGTTCCGCCCGCCCGTGATCCTGCGCGCACGCGCGCCCCCGGCCTCGGGTCTCGCCCGCGTGTGAACCCGAACGGCGCCCCCGTGCGCCTCTTGAACCCGGACAGGATCATGAAATTCACCCTCTTGCTGGGGAGCGCCCTCTGCGCGCTCGCCCTTCCGGCCATGGCCGAGATCACCGTCACCGACCTGCGCGGCCGCAGCGTCACCCTCGAAGCCCCCGCCGAACATGTGCTTCTCGGCTTCAACTACGAAGACTTCCTGGCCGTCACGGGCCCCGGCGGCGAGCGCCGGATCGCGGCCCTCTCGCGCGGGCCCTGGGCCGACTGGCGCCCCGGCCAATGGGCGGCCTACACCGCCGCGCTGCCCTCGCTCGCCGACCTTCCGGACGTGGGAGATGTCGAATCCGGCACCTTCTCGGTCGAGGCGGTCATCGCCGCCCGGCCCGATCTGGCCATTCTCGCCACCTGGCAATTCGACGCGCTTGGCGAGGGCGTGCAGCAGATCGAGGCCGCGGGGATTCCCGTGGTCGCGATCGACTACAACGCCCAGACGGTTGCGACCCATGTCGCCTCCACCCGCCTCTTGGGGGCCGTCACGGGGCAGGCCGAGCGCGCCGAGGCACTGGCCGCCCTCTATCAGGAGCGGATGCAGGACACGCTGGATCGTGTGGCGCAGGCGGGGCCGGATGCCCGCCGCGTTTATGTCGAGCTTGCCCAGAAGGGGCCGGCCGAGATCGGCAACTCCTACGGCCGCGGCATGTGGGCAGGGGTCATCGACATGGTCGGCGGCCGCAACATCGCGGCGGGCCAGATCGAGAACTGGGGGCCCCTCTCGCCGGAATATGTGCTGGCCGAGCAGCCCGAGGTGATCCTGCTTGCGGGCTCCGAGTGGCGGAACAAGCCCGAGGCGGTGCTTCTCGGCTTCGGGCAGGACGAGGCGCTGGCACAGGAGCGGATCGCGGCCTATCTCGGTCGGCCGGGCTGGACGGATCTGCCCGCCGCGCGCGAGGGCCGGGTTTACGGCATCTATCACGGCGGGTCGCGGACGCTGTCGGACTTTGCCTTCGTCCGCTACGTCGCCAAGGCGATCCATCCCGATGCCTTCGCCGATGTGGACCCGGCCGCCGAGCTTGCGCAATTCTACCGCGACTGGCTGCCCGTGGCGCCGGAAGGCCCGTTCATGGTGCGGTCGAAATGACGGTCGCGCTGACTGCAAGGGCAGGGGCCGGCCGACGCGAAAGCGCTGCACGGCTGGCGGTGCTTGGCGCCGCGCTGCTCGCGCTGCTGGTGCTGGCGGTGACGGATCTGGTGACCGGCCCCTCGGGGCTCTCGCTCGGGAAGGTGACCGAGGCGCTGCTGGCCGGGCCCGACGGCTTCGACCGCGCGGCCGCCACGATCCTGTGGCAGCTGCGGATGCCGCAGACGCTGACGGGGGTGCTGGTCGGCGCCAGCCTCGGCATCTCGGGGCTCGTCATGCAGACGATCCTCGCCAACCCCCTGGCCTCGCCCTACACGCTTGGCTTCTCGGCGGCGGCGGGCTTCGGCGCGGCGCTCGGGATCATGTTCGGCGGTCTGTTGCCGCTGGCCATCTGGATCGTGGTGCCGGCCTCGGCCTTCGCCATGACCCTGCTGGCCTGCGGCCTTGTCTATGCCGTGGCGCGCTTTCGCGGTGCCTCGGCCGAGGTGCTGGTGCTGGCCGGGATCGCCACGCTCTTCTTCTTCCAGTCGCTCCAGTCGCTCCTGCAGTTCCTTGCCGCGCCCGAGGTGCTGCAGCAGATCGTCTTCTGGCTGTTCGGAAGCCTGCTGAAAGCGAGCTGGACCTCGGTGCAGGCGATCACGCTGATCATGGCGGTGGCGGTGCCGGTCCTTGCGCGCGATGTCTGGAGCCTGACGGCGCTCCGGCTGGGCGAGGCCAATGCGGCGAGCCTGGGGCTCGACATCGAGCGGTTGCGGCGTCGGTCCTTCGTGCTGGTCGCGCTGCTGACGGCGGGCGCGGTGAGCTTTACCGGCACGATCGGCTTCATCGGCCTCATCGCCCCGCATGTCGCCCGGCGGATGGTGGGCGAGGATCACCGCTTTGCCCTGCCGCTTGCGGCGATCATGGGCGCGGTCCTTCTGGTCGCGGCCTCGGTGATCGGCAAGATCCTCTCGCCCGGCGCCGTCATCCCCGTCGGCATCATCACCGCGGTTGCCGGTGTTCCGATGCTGCTGGCCGTCATCCTGCGCGACGGAGGCCGCCCATGACGCTGGTTCTTTCCGATCTCTCGGTCTGGCGGGGCCGGCGGCAGGTGCTGGCGCCGGTGAACCTCTGCCTGCCGCGCGGCTGCGTGGCGGGGGTGGTTGGCCCGAACGGGGCGGGCAAGTCCACCCTGCTTTCCGCGGTCGCCGGGCTTTTGCCGGCCGGCGGATCGGTCCGCTGGCAAGAGCGGGCGCTGTCCCCGCAGGAGGTGGGCTTCCTGCCGCAGGCCTTCGCCGTGCGCTCTCGGCTGACGGTGCTGGAGTGTCTGCTTCTGGGGCTCCGGGAGGGGCTGGGCTGGCGGATCCGGCCCGAGCAGGTGTCGGCCGCCGAGCGGATGCTGGCGCGGCTCGGGCTGGCGCCGCTTGCGAACCGGCCGATGGAGGCGCTTTCGGGCGGGCAGCAGCAACTGGTCCTGCTGGCGCAGCGGCTGCTGCGGCGGCCGGTGCTGCTGATCCTCGACGAGCCGACGAGCGCGCTTGACCTGCATCACCAGCTTCAGGTGCTGCGCCATGTGCGGGACCATGCCGAGGAGACGGGCGGCGTCGTGCTGGTCGCGATCCACGATCTGACGATGGCGGCGCGGTTCTGCGACCGGCTGCTTCTGGTCGAGGACGGGCACCTGTCGGCGGCGGGCCCTCCGGCGCAGGTGCTGAACGAGGCACAGGTCGCCCGCGTCTGGCGCATCGGTGCCGAGATCCTCACCTCGCGCGAGGGACGGCCGGTGATCGTGCCGCACTGATCCGTCGAAGGAACCCGTCCGCGGTTCACCGCAGGAGATGCGCTTGCACGCCGGGGCGGGGCCGCCTACCAGTAGGGGATGGATGAACCGGCAGTCGAGACGGGGTTGCGCGGCTCGCGCGAGGCGTGGCTTCAGGCCGCCTACGAGTCGCTGATCGAGGGCGGGGTGGAATCGGTCAAGATCATGACCCTCGCCGCACGGATGAAGCTCGCGCGGACGAGTTTCTACTGGTTCTTCAAGGACCGGGCGGACGTTCTTGACGCGCTGCGCGCGCAATGGGCCGCCGCCACGACCGTCCCGCTCGTGGCGGCCTGCGGCGAATATGCCGACAGCGGATCCGAGGCGATGCTGAACGTGCTCGCCTGTTTCCTGTCGGGTCGGTTCGACGCCCGGTTCGAGTTCGCGGCGCGCAGCTGGGCGTTGCAGGACCCGGCCATGGCGGCCGCCGTCGAGGCGGCGGACGCCGGGCGGCTGGCCGCCCTGTCCGACATGCTCGTGCGCTGGGGCCATGCGGCGCAGGATGCCGATGTCCGAGCGCGAACGGTCTATCTGGTCCAGATCGGCTACATCTCGATGCGGGCCGAGGAGACCATGGAGACGCGCCTCTCGCGCATCCCGAACTACGTCGAGATCTACACCGGCACATGCCCCGAGCCGCGCGAGATGGCGCGATTCCGTGCGCGCCTTGGGGTGCCCCCCGATCAGGCCGCGCCGTAGGCGGGCACGGGGGCCGTCGGCCCTGCGCCCTGCCGGACACGAACCGCCCCTGCACCGCGCCGCCGGCACCAGCTTCGCGCCGGTAAGACACCTTCCGCATTGGCGCTGCGCGCGTGGCGCAATCATCTTTCCGGCGGTGGCCTATGCGGCCCTATTTTTGCGAGCCATGCACGACAGCGGTTGAGAAAGGCTTCTTCCGAGTGATACTTCTCCGAAAAAGTAACTGTCGCCAACTGTCGCATCCATGCATTCAAGGACCGGGGCAATAGTAGGAATGTCTTCCCAGCTTGGTGTCGGCAAGTCGCCGACGGGCATCCAGGGCTTTGATGACCTCACGTTGGGCGGTTTGCCGACGGGTCGTCCAAGCCTCATCTGCGGGTCGGCCGGTTGCGGCAAGACCCTCTTCGCCTCGACCTTCCTGATCAATGGCGTCCGCCAGCACGACGAGCCGGGCGTCTTCGTCACCTTCGAGGAACGGCCCGAGGACATCGTCACCAACGTCGCCTCGCTGGGATTCGAGCTGGACGCCCTGATGGATCAGGGGCTGATCGCGATGGAGCATATCGCCGTCGATCCGTCGGAGGTAGCCGAGATCGGGGACTATGATCTCGAGGGGCTGTTCCTGCGTCTGGAACTGGCGATCGACTCCGTCGGGGCCAAGCGGGTCGTGCTCGACACGATCGAAAGCCTGTTCTCGGCCTTTTCCAAGCCCGCCATCCTGCGCGCCGAAATCCGTCGCCTGTTCGACTGGCTGAAGGAGCGCGGCCTCACCACCGTCATCACCGCCGAGCGCGGCGACGGGGCGCTGACGCGGCAGGGGCTTGAGGAATATGTGTCGGATTGCGTGATCCTGCTCGATCATCGCGTCCACAACCAGATTTCCACCCGGCGCCTGCGAATCGTGAAATACCGCGGCACGGCGCATGGGACCAACGAATATCCGTTCCTCATCGACACGGACGGATTCTCGGTCCTGCCGGTCAGCTCGATCGGCCTTGCGCATCAGGTGCACGAAGAGCGCATCGCCTCGGGCGTGCCGGACCTTGACGCGATGCTGACGGGGGGCGGGTTCTTCCGGGGATCGTCGATCCTCGTCTCGGGGGTGGCCGGTTCGGGAAAGTCGTCGCTGGCGGCCCATTTCGCGGCCGCCGCCTGCGAGCGGGGCGAGCGGGCGATGTACTTCTCGTTCGAGGAGGCCGCCGATCAGGCGGTGCGCAACATGCGCTCGCTGGGGCTCGATCTCGGGCGCTGGCGCGATGCGGGACTGCTGCAATTCATGGCGGCGCGGCCCACCTTCTACAGCCTCGAGATGCATCTTGCCGTGATCCTGCGCGAGGTCATCCGGTTCGAGCCGACAGTGGTGGTGCTTGACCCGATCTCGGCCTTCACCGAAAGCGGCGATCCGCTCGAGGTCCAGTCGATGCTGCTGCGGATCGTGGACTTCCTCAAGGCCCGCGGCATCACGGGGATCTTCACCCATCTGGCCCACGGACGGGAGGAGGCGACGACGGACGCGGGCATGTCCTCTCTGATGGATGGCTGGGTGCTGATGCTGAACCGCGAGGTGAATGGCGAATTCAACCGCGAGCTCTATCTGCTCAAGGCGCGGGGCACTGCCCATTCCAATCAGGTTCGGGAATTCGTAATGAGTGACAAGGGGATATCGCTCGTTCCTCCGCATCTGGGTGAGGGCGGGGCGCTGACGGGGACGGCACGGAAGGCCGAGGAGGCGCGCCTGCGGCGTCTCGAGGCCGAGCGGCTTGCCGAGAGCGGCCGGCTGCAGCAGCAGATCGAGCAGCGCCGTCGCCGCGCGCGCGCGCAGATCGAGGCGCTCGAGGCGGAACTGAGGGCCGAGGAAATCGCGTTGCAGGCGCTTCTGGCCTCCGAAGAGATCCAGAACCGCCAGCGCGCCGAAGATGTGGCCGAGCTGGCCCGCAGCCGCGGGGCCGACCGTTTTGTGCCGGAATCCGCGGAGGGAGGGAAATGAGCGTGCGCCGCCTGGTTCTTTATGTTGCCGGCCAGACGCCGAAGTCACTCGCCGCGATTGGCAACCTGCGCCGGATCTGCGAACAGGATCTGCCCGGCCAGTACGAGGTCGAGGTGATCGACCTCAAGCAGAACCCGCGTCTCGCCAAGGAGCACAGCATCGTGGCGATCCCGACGCTCGTGCGGGAACTGCCGGTTCCGATCCGCAAGATCATCGGCGACCTGTCCGACAAGGAGCAGGTGCTGGTGAACCTGAAGCTCGACCTGGAGTGATGGCGATGAACCTGTCCGAGATCGACGATCTTCGGCGTCGCCTGCGCGAGGCAGAGGAGACGCTGCTGGCGATCCGGCAGGGTGACGTGGATGCGCTCGTGGTCGGCGTCTCGGACGACAGCGACGTGTACATGATCGGCGGGGATCCCGACATATGCCGCAGCTTCATCGAGATGATGGAGATCGGGGCCGCCGCGCTGGACGATTCGGGCTGCGTGCTGTTTGCCAACGGGGTGCTTGCGGGTCTTCTGGGGCGGCCACTGGCGGAGCTTGAGGGGATCGGTCTGGGGGAACTTGCGGGCGATCCGGGGCTCGAGGCCGAGATCCTCGCAGGCCGGCTCGAGCGGCGCAGGATCCTGATCGGCCCCGAAGAGGCCCGGCGTCAGGTGGTTCTCTCCTGCGGCAAGCTGCGGCTGGGCACGGTGTCGGGCTATGCGGTCACCTTTACCGACGTGACCGAACAGGTTGCGGCCGAAAAGGCGCGGCAGAACGAGAAGGCGGCGCTTGCGATCATCGCCTGCGCCAACGAGCCCGTCCTCGTCTGCGACACCGACGGGCGGATCACGCACCTGAGCGGGGCCGCCGCCGCGTTGCTGGGCACGGACGCGATCGGCCGTCCGCTTGCGCGGGTGATGGACCTGACCATCGCCGAGGCCGCGGGTCTGCTCTCGATCGGCGAGATCGTGGCGCAGGCGATCGAGGGCATCCCGGTGCAGGGGATCGAGGCCGTGGCGGCCGAGCGGGAGGGGACGCCCTATTACCTCATCAGCGCGGCGCCGCTGCAGGTGCCGGGTGAGCCGGTCAGCGGCTGTGTCATCACCATGGTCGATCTGTCGCAGCGCAAGGCGGCCGAGCGTCATCAGCAGCTTCTGCTGCGCGAACTCGACCATCGGGTGAAGAACACGCTGGCGCTGGTCATGTCGATCAGCCGCCGCACGATGCATTACGAGGACACGCTCGAAGGCTACCAGAAGGCCTTCACCGCGCGCATCCAGGCGCTGGCGGCGACGCACAACCTGCTGGCCGCCAAATCCTGGAACGAGATCTCGATCCGGGACATCCTGCTGCGCGAGCTGGCGCCCTACAACGAAGGACAGTCCCGCCGCGTCACGATCGAGGTTCTCGACGTCCAGATCGAACCGCGCTCGGCCATCGCGCTCGGCCTCGTGATCCACGAACTTGCTACCAACGCGATGAAATACGGGTCGCTCTCGGCATCCGGCGGAACCGTGTCGGTGCGCTGCCTGCCGCGCGAGGACTGCCCTGCGGGCATCGTCCGGCTCGAGTGGCTGGAGCGCGGGGGCCCCGTGGTCGCCGAGCCAACGCGCTGGGGCTTTGGCCAGACGGTGATCCGCAACGCCTTTGCCTATGCCGAAAGCGGCGGGGCGGACGTCAGCTTCGAGCCCGAGGGCGTCCGCTGCCGGGTCTCGCTGCCGACTGAGGCCTGACAGCCGCCGTTGTCCTGTGGCCGGACGGCTGGCCCGCTCATGCAGGCGTCCCGAGGAGAGGTGGCGCAGGGTGCCTCGCAGGATCGGCTCCGGCCGCCGCCGGTCGGGCCACATCCAACTTCCGCAGGTTGGGCACACGCTTTCGGCGAGGTCGGTGACGGATGCTCTCCTGTCCGATGCGATCACCCGTCTCCTGCCGCCGCATACGGTTGTTTAAGGCAGAAGGCCTGAGACTGCGATCCGAGCCGGGGGGATTTGGGTGAACAGGTCGGGGGAGCCAGTGCGGGAGGGATTGCGCAAGGTCCGGGAGGTGACCCTCCGGGCCGCGACGCTGCATCCCAGCCCCGAAGACGCCGCCAGCGTGATCAGCGGGACCGTTGCGGGGGCTTCGGTCACGGCCGTCAATGCGGTGGTCTATGCGGCCGCGACGGTGGGGGCGGACAACGCCCTCTTCACGACGCTCTGGTTGTCGGTGGTCTTCGTCCTCTGCATGATCTTCGTGCGCATGTCCGCCAAGGCCGCCGGCCGACAGATCACGCGCGTGTCCCGGCGCGCGGCCCGCAGGCTGGTGCTGACCTCGGTCGTGCTGGCCGCGCCCTGGGCCGCCCTTCCGATCCATGTGGTGGCCTTTCACGGCGCGGGCGACGAGATGCTGGTGCTGCTCGTGTGCACGGGGATGCTGTCGGGGGGCGCCTTCATGCTGCACCGCGCCTTCGTCGCCTCGCTCGCCTATGTCTGGACGATCCTCTCGGCGGTCGTCTTCTCGTTCCAGTTCGGCGGATGGGGGGTGGCCTGGCCGGTCACGGCCTATGCGATCGTCTATGGCTCCTACCTCGCCTACTTCACCTATACAGCCGGCCGGACCGCCCGGCAGCGCGACGAGTCGGTGGCCGCCCTCTCCGAGGCGGTCGAGAGCCTGCGGCAGGCGCGAGACGAGAATCATCGGCTGGCCAACATCGACTTCGCGACGGGGCTTCTCAACCGCAAGGCCTTTCACGAGGCGTTGCAGGCCGCCGTGGCGCGTCAGACGACGTCGGGAGAGTCCTTTGGCCTGCTCCTGCTGGATCTCGACCGTTTCAAGACCGTGAACGACCTCTATGGCCACGGGGTCGGCGACAAGCTGCTGGCCGAACTGGCACAGCGCCTGCGCGGGGCGCTGGCGCGCAAGGACATCATCGGCCGGGTGGGCGGCGACGAGTTCGCCGTGATCCTGAGGGACATTCCCGATGCCGAGGCGATCTCGGCCGTCAGCGGGCGGCTGCTCAGGGAACTGAACCGCCCGGCCCGACTGGGTGGCCCGATCATCCGCGCCGGGGCCTCGATCGGCGCGGCCCTCTGCCCCGGCGATGGAACAGACCCGGCCGACCTCATGCTGAAGGCCGATCTGGCGCTGAACCGCGCGAAGGAGGGCGGTCGCGGCCGCTCGATGCAGTTCGACATCCATCTTCAGCGCCGCGCGGCGGAAGAGGACGGCATCGAGGCGGGCCTGCGCGCCGGGCTGGATGCGCGGTCCTTCACGGTCCTCTACCAGCCCCAGTTCTCCCTGTCCGACGGCGGCATCGTCGGCGCCGAGGCCCTCGTGCGCTGGCCGGGCAACGGCGCTGAGGCGCCATCGCCCGAGCGGTTCCTCGGCGTCGCCTCCGAGCGTGGGCTGCTGCCCGCCCTGTCGCGCCAGATCGCCGAGACGGTGGCCGACGACATCGGCCGATGGCGCCGGCAGGGCGTTCGCGCGCCGAAGATCGCCCTCAACCTGCATCCCGACGACATCAAGTCCTCCGAAACGCTGCTCGAGACGATCGACATGTTCGAGACCCGCGGGATCACCGGCCAGCACCTCGCGCTCGAGATCACGGAGGAATGTCTCGTCGGGCGCGGGACGGATGGGGCGGCCGAGGTGCTCGAGCGGCTGGTCGGACGGGGCTTTGGCCTGTCGTTCGACGATTTCGGCACCGGCCATGCCTCGCTGGCGCATCTCAAGAAGGTGCCCGTGGCCGAGATCAAGATCGACCGGCAGTTCGTGGCGGGCCTTGCCGAGCGGCGCGACGACCGCGCCATCGTCGCGGCCATCGCCGAGATCGCGCGCGGGATGGGGCTGCGCTCGATCGCCGAGGGGGTCGAGACCGAGATGCAGCGCCGCATCCTTACCGATCTTGGCATCGAGGCGGGGCAGGGGTTCCTCTGGTCGGTCCCGGTCGACGTCGGGCGGCTGGCCGGGATGCTCGGCGGCGCGGGCCGCTAGGGGCGCCGCGGCGCGTTCGCCCGCCGCCAGAGCGCCCATCCGCCCGCCAGCATCGCCGCTCCCGAGATCAGGAAGCCCACATCCCACCAGATCCACTGGTCCCGCGGCACCGTCTCGTTGACATGGTGCAGGCCGAGGATGTGGTGGTTCACGATCCCCTCGACGAGATTGAAGAGGCCAAACCCCATCAGCAGCGTCGCAAGAAGGGCGCTGGCGCGCCACGGGCTGTGCCGCTCGCGCGCCGCCCGCCACAGGAGCACGAGGCCCGCGACCGTGAAGATGTAGGTGGCCGCGTGAAAGAGACCGTCAAGCAGGGTGTTGAGCTTGAGGTTCTCGACACTGTCCGGCGGATAGCCGGCGCTGGTGGCCATGTGGTGCCACTGGAGGATCTGGTGCAGCACGATCCCGTCGAAAAAGCCCCCCAGCCCGAGGCCGAGCAGGATCCCCGCGGCAAGGGGAAAGCCGGGGCCTTCGCGGCCCCGCTCTGTTGCCGGCGGGAGGGCCCGGCGCCGACGCGCCGGGACCGGGCGGCCTGCCGGGTCGTTCACTGGGCGGCCTGGTTCGCTATGGCCCGGATCGACTGCTCATGCTCCTGCAGCGTCGGCAGCGTCTCGGCCGCGAAGTTTCGCAGCGGCCCTTCCTGACCCTGTTGCGAAAAGCCCTCGAACAGGGTCACCGCCTTTTCATGGGCTTCGACCTGTGCCTGAACGTAGGCCTGCCGGAAGGCGTCACCTTCGGCCTGCTGCAACTCCTGCAGCTTGGCCTGGTGCTCGTCGTCGAGCGCCGTCGGCACGTTCACCCCCTCTTCGGCGGCGGCGGCCATCATCTTCTCGCCGGCCATCGTGTGATCCTCGATCATGTGCCGGGCGAAATCGGCCACCTCGACATCGTCCAGCTGCTTTTCGAGCACGAGACGGCTCGACTCGATCTCGAACATGTTCGACACGCCGGCCATCTGGGCAAAGTCGGCGGGATCGTTCGTGGTGGCCTGCTGCGACCAGCCGGCGGTGGCGAGCAGGGTGGCCGCCGTGGCGGCTGCGGTCAGGGTGCGGATCATGGTCATGGTCTCCTCCTCGGGGTGCCCGGGAACGGGCGGGTTGCGGTCGCGATGGCAGGGCCCGATCACTTGCGCCGCCCTCATGCAGGTCCGCGGTGGTCTGCCGGGCACTCGCGCGCGTGATGTGGGGCAGGGCTCGCCCGTCTTCGAGGGTTGCCCCGTCCTGCTGCCGGTTTGTCCGCCGCTGAACCGGCCAGCGCCTCTTCCGTTCCCGCCAAGCGACGCATTCCTCGGAGCGGCCCGCCCCGCGGCAACCGGACGCGCGTTGCCCTTGCGCGTTGCAAAAAGGGGCATACCAAAGTATCCTTATAACCGCGGTATCCAGTATCGTCCAAGACACTGGGTTTCCGGCTGCGCCGGTTGAAGGCTCCCGCACGGTCCCCTGATCGCCCGCGCGGTTCCTCTTTCACGGCTGAGTCCGGCCCCCGTCCCGGATTTCGACGCGACCCTTGGCCCTCGGGCGCGATGGTGCGGCGTCCCGTGCCCATGCGATCCGTCAACGGAGGGGAGAGAATGTCGAGGTTCGCCGCACCGGTCCAGAGCGAGCGCGGGCCGGGTCCCGGACAGGGACGAAGGCCGCAGGCCCACATCTCGAGCGCATTGCTCCGGGTGCGTCCGGGCCGCGAGCAGGCGGTCATGCGGCGGGTCCTCTCCATCCCCGGCTGCGCCGTGGCCCTGGTGCAGGAGGGACGCCTCGTGGTCCTGATCCGAAGCGAGAACCGCAGCGCAACCGCCACGACACTGGCCACGCTCACCCGTCTGGCCGATGTCGAGGCCACCAGCCTGCTCTACGAGCAGGTGGAGTGACCAAAAGGCCCGCTTGACCACATGGCGCAGGCGGCGACCGGGGCGCCGGAACCCCGCCGGCGGTTCGGACGTGGCGGCGCTGACCGACCCATGTGCCCGGACGCGCAACGGAGCAGCCGATCCTCTTTCGACCGGACCACGCGAGGCCAGACCGGCTGCGCTGTCGGCCATTGCCGAAGGTGCGCCCCTGTTCCGAAGGGCGGCACGCGGCACCCCATAAAGAGATAGATTGTTTGATCCTTATCAACGTCGCGGCGGGAGGCGGCGGCTAGGGCTATGGCATGACGCGCCGCCTGTTCCCTCTCTGCCTCTGTCTTGCGCTGGCCCTTGCGCTGGCGACGGCGCTGGCCTCGTCGGCCGCAGCGGCCGTGCGGATGGCCGCGCGCGGGCCCTTGGTCGAGATGGTGATCTGCGACCATGACGGCGGTCTGTCCACGATCCTGATGGACCGGGCGGGCCAGCCTGTCGATCCCGAAGCGGATGGCTGCCCGGCGTCCTGCACTGCCTGCACGGGGACGCTTGCGGCGGTGCTGCCGGGCCCGACGCCCGCGGCCTGGGTCACGGGCGGCCGCGCGCCCGACGCGGCCGCGCCACCTCCATCGCCCGCCCCGAGGCCGGAAGCCGTGATCCTGGCCCGCGGTCCCCCGCCCGAGAAAGCCTGAGCCATGCCATCTCTTCCGGCCCCGGGCCGTGCCATCCTCCTCCGGCTCCTTGCAGCCCTCGCCACCCTCCTGCTCCTGACGGGGCTTGCGCAGGCGAACGAGCCCTTCATCACGCGGTTCGCGGCCGAGGTTCCGGCTGCCCGACTGGTTCCCGGCGCCGACGGTTACGGCCCGCTGCGCGGGGACATCGCGGTGGTTCCGGTCCTGAAGGGGACCGAGACGCTGGGCTACGCCTTTGTCACCTCCGACTTCGTCGGCACGACCGGCTATTCCGGCAAGCCCATTCATGTGCTGATGGCGGTCGGCCTCGATGGCCGCGTGAGCGGGGTCGAGCTGGTCAAGCATTCCGAGCCGATCGTCCTCGTGGGCATCCCGGACGCCAGGATCCGCAAGATGGTCTCCGGCTACGTCGGCATGGATCTGGTGGCCGAGGCGGCCGAGGAAGGGGCGGCGCACGAGATCGACATCATCTCGGGCGCGACCGTCACCATCATGGTCATCGACGATTCGATCGTGCGCTCGGGCCTGAAGGTCGCGCGGGCGCTGGGTCTCGGCGGGCTCGCGGCCGAGGCGGCCCGTCAGGGGCCCCGCCTCGAGCTGGACCCAGAGGCCGCGGCGCCCGCCGACTGGCTCAGCCTGACGGGCGACGGCACGCTGCGCCGCCTGTCGCTGGATGTGGCCCAGATCAACGCGGCCTTCGCCGCCCACTCGGACCCGCGCGCGGCCGCAAGACCCCATGCCGGGGCGGACGAAGCCACCTTCATCGACATGGTTGCGGGTCTTGTCAGCGTGCCGGGGATCGGGCGCAGCCTGCTGGGCGAGGCGGAACAGGCCAACCTTGGCCAGTGGGTGCAGCCGGGCGATCATGTGCTGATGCTCGCCGGACGCGGAGCCTATTCCTACAAGGGGTCGGGCTATGTCCGCGGCGGGATCTTCGACCGGATCGTGCTGGTGCAGGGCGATGTCTCGATCCGCTTCCGCGACCGGATGCACCGCCGCCTCGGCGCCATCGCCGCCGCCGGCGCGCCGCAGATGACCGAGATGGACCTGTTCCGCATTCCCGCGGACTCGGGTTTCGATCCGGCGGAGCCCTTCCGCATCCAGCTTCTCGTCCAGCGCGAGGTGGGGCCGATCGAGAAGGTCTTCACCACCTTCGACCTCGGCTACCAGCTTCCCGCCCGCTACCTGCGCGCCGTGGCCCCCGCCGCCGCCGTCAGCGCAGGGCCCCAGACCGAAGCCGCCGCGCAGGCCCAGCTCTGGAAGCGGATCTGGCAGGACAACCGCGGCCGGATCGCGGCGCTTCTGACGATGCTCGGCGTGCTGACGGCCGCCTTCTTCTTCCAGTCGTTCCTGACCGCCTCGGCGCGGCTGACCTTCTGGTTCCGCATCGCGTTCCTCTCCACGACGCTCGTCGTCCTCGGCTGGTATGCCAACGCCCAGCTTTCGGTCGTCAACCTCATGGCGCTGGTGGGCTCGCTGCGCGACGGCTTCAGCTGGCAGGCGTTCCTGCTCGACCCGATGACCTTCATCCTGTGGTTCTCGGTGGCCGCCGCGCTGGTCTTCTGGGGACGCGGCGCCTATTGCGGCTGGCTCTGCCCCTTCGGCGCGCTGCAGGAGCTGACGAACCGGCTGGCGAAGCTCGCCCGCATCCCGCAGGTGACGCTGCCCTGGGGCCTGCACGAACGGCTCTGGGCGGTGAAATACATCCTCTTCCTCGGCCTCTTCGGCGTGAGCCTCGCCTCGATCGAGCAGGCCGAGCATCTGGCCGAGGTCGAGCCCTTCAAGACGGCGATCATCCTCAAGTTCGACCGCGCCTGGCCCTTCGTCCTTTATGCGCTGGTGCTGCTGGGGATCGGGCTCTTCGTCGAGCGCTTCTACTGCCGTTATCTCTGCCCGCTGGGCGCCGGCCTCGCCATTCCGGCCCGCATCCGCATGTTCGACTGGCTCAAGCGCTACCGCGAGTGCGGCAATCCCTGCCAGACCTGCGCCCGCGACTGCATGGTGCAGGCGATCCATCCCACGGGCGAGATCAACCCGAACGAGTGCCTGAACTGCCTCAACTGTCAGGTGCACTACCAGTCGAAGACCACCTGCCCGGTGGTGATCAAGAAACTCAAGCGCCGCGAGACGGCCTCGGCGAACACCGCCGCCGTGCGCGAGGCGCTGGAGCAAGCCATCCAGAACCATCCAAACGTGAAGGGAAAAGCCCATGTCTGACAAGGAACGGGGAGGCATCAGCCGGCGCGGCCTGCTCGGTGCGACGGCCGGAGGGGCGGCGCTCGGCGCTCTGGCGCCGCGGGCGGCGATGCTGGCCGGAGGCGCGGGCCTTGCCACCGTCGCAGCCACCGGCGCGGCCTCGGCGGCCGCCAAGGCCCATCTCGCTCCGGGCGAACTCGATGAATATTACGGCTTCTGGTCCTCGGGGCAGACGGGCGAGATGCGCATCCTCGGCATCCCCTCGATGCGCGAGCTGATGCGGGTGCCGGTGTTCAACCGCTGCTCGGCCACCGGCTGGGGACAGACGAACGAGTCGATCAAGGTCATGACCGAGAACATGACCGAGAAGACCCGCAAATATCTGGAAGCGAACGGCAAGAAGGTCCACGACAACGGCGACCTGCACCACGTCCACATGTCCTTCACCGAAGGCAAGTACGACGGCCGCTACCTCTTCATGAACGACAAGGCCAACACCCGCGTCGCCCGCGTGCGCTGCGACGTGATGAAGACCGACAAGATCCTCGAGATCCCGAACGCCAAGGGCATCCACGGCCTGCGTCCGCAGAAATGGCCGCGCACCAACTACGTCTTTGCCAACGGCGAGGACGAGGCGCCGATGGTCAATGACGGCACGGTGCTCGACGATCCGTCGCAATATGTCAACTTCTTCACCGCCATCGACGCGGACGAGATGAAGGTGGCGTGGCAGGTGCTGGTTTCCGGCAACCTCGACAACACCGACGCGGACTACGAAGGCAAATATGCCTTCTCGACCTCCTACAACTCGGAGATGGGCACCAACCTCGGCGAGATGATGGAAGCCGAGATGGACCATGTCGTGGTCTTCAACATCGCCGAGATCGAGAAGGGCATCGCCGCGGGCGATTATCAGGAACTGAACGGCGTCAAGGTGATCGACGGCCGCAAGGGCCAGAACAAGAACTACACCCGCTACATCCCGATCGCCAACAACCCGCACGGCTGCAACATGGCGCCGGACAGGATCCACCTCTGCATCAACGGCAAGCTCTCGCCCACGGTGACGGTGATCGACGTCCGCAAGCTGGATGCGGTCTTCTACGAGGGCGCCGAGCCACGCTCGACCGTGGTCGCCGAGCCGGAGCTGGGCCTCGGGCCGCTGCACACCGCCTTCGACGGCGCGGGCAACTGCTACACCTCACTCTTCCTCGACAGCCAGGTGGTCAAGTGGAACATCGACAAGGCCATCCGCGCCTACAACGGCGAGAAGGTCGATCCGATCCTGCAGAAGCTCGATGTGCAATACCAGCCGGGGCACCTCAAGACCTCGATGGGCGAGACGCTGGAAGCCGACGGCAAGTGGCTGGTTGTGCTCTGCAAGTTCTCAAAGGACCGCTTCCTGAACGTGGGCCCGCTCAAGCCCGAGAACGATCAGCTGGTGGACATCTCGGGCGACGAGATGGTGCTCGTCCATGACGGCCCGACCTTCGCCGAGCCCCACGACGCGATCGCGGTCCATGCCTCGAAGATGAACATCCGCTCGGTCTGGGACCGCAACGACCCCACCTGGGCCGATGCGCGCGCGCAGGCCGAGAAGGATGGCGTCAACATCGACGAGTTCGCCGGCGAGGTGATCCGCGACGGCAACAAGGTCCGGGTCTATCTGTCGGGCGTGGCGCCGAGCTACAGCCTCGAGAAGTTCACCGTGACCGAGGGCGACGAGGTGACGGTGATCGTCACCAACCTCGACGACGTGGACGACCTGACCCACGGCTTCACCATGGGCAACCACGGCGTCGCGATGGAGGTCGGGCCGATGGCCACCGCCTCGGTCACCTTCGTCGCGGGCCAGCCGGGTGTCTACTGGTACTACTGCCAGTGGTTCTGCCACGCGCTCCACATGGAGATGCGCGGCCGGATGTTCGTCGAGCCGAAGGCGGCCTGACGATGCTCTTGCGCCTTGCCCTCGCGCTCTGCCTGCTGGCCGGACCGCTTTCCGCGGCCGAACGGCTGGTGCCGGCCGAGGCCGGGGCGCTGAAGACCGCCGTCGCCGGGGCTGACCCCGGCGACGTGCTCATCCTGGCACCGGGCCGTCACGACGGGCCGGTGCTGCTTGACCGGCCGCTGTCGCTCCGCGGCCGGGCCGGGGCGGTGATCGACGGGGGCGGCAGCGGCTCGGTCATCACCGTCACCGCGCCCGACGTCACGCTGGCGGGGCTGGAGATCGTGGGCTCGGGCTCGTCCCACGAGGAGATCGACTCGGGCATCCGCCTGCTGAAGGGCGGCGACCGGGCATTGGTCGAGGGCAACCGGCTTCTGGGCAACCTCGTGGGGGTCGATATCCACGGGGCGGTGGATGCCACGGTGCGCGGCAACGTGATCGTGGGGCGCGCGGACGCCCACATGCCCGCCCGCGGCAACGGAGTCTATGTCTGGATGGCGCCGGGGCTGGTGGTCGAGGGCAACGACATCAGCCTCGGCCGCGACGGGATCTTCGTGAATGTCTCCGAGCGCAACATCTTCCGCAACAACACCATGCGGAACCTGCGCTTCGCCATCCACTACATGTATGCCCACCACTCCGAGGTGACGGGCAATGTCTCGATCGGCAACCACCTTGGCTATGCGCTGATGTATTCGCACCATCTGACGGTGACGGACAACCTCAGCCTGCGCGACCGCGACCACGGGGTGATGCTGAACTACGTCAACAACGCCGAGGTGGCCCGCAACCTCGTGCGCGGCGGCACCGGCAAATGCACCTTCATCTACAACGCCCACCGCAACGTGATCCACGACAACCGCTTCGCGGGCTGCGCCATCGGCATCCACTTCACCGCGGGCTCCGAGAAGAACACGCTGACCGGCAACGCCTTCATCGGCAACCGGACGCAGGTCAAGCATGTCAGCTCGCGCAGCGTGGAATGGAGCCATGCGGGCCGCGGCAACTTCTGGTCGGACCATCCGGCCTTCGATCTGAACGGCGACGGGATCGCGGATGCGACTTTCCGGCCGAACGACCTGATGGACCATATCCTGTGGTCGCAGCCCGCGGCGGCGCTGCTGGTGGGCTCGCCCGCCGTGCAGCTCATCCGCTGGAGCCAGGCGAGCTTTCCCGCGACCCTGCCCGGCGGCGTGCGCGACTCGCATCCGCTGATGACCGCGATCGACATTCCCGTGCCCGACGCCGCGGCCCGCCTCGAGGCGGCCGTGCCCCCCTGGCCACAAGGAGAGACTCCCGATGCTGACACTCTCGCAGGTCACTAGGACCTTTGGCGGGCTGACGGCCCTCGATGACATCAGCCTGTCCGTCACGCCGGGCGAGCGCGTGGCGCTGCTGGGCCACAACGGCGCGGGCAAGTCCACGCTGATGAAGATCGTGCTCGGGCTGATCGCCGCCGACCGTGGTCGGATCTCCGTGGGCGGCCATGCGCCGGGCAGCCGCGCCGCCCGCGCGGTGACGGCCTACCTGCCCGAGAACGCGGCCTTTCATCCGGCCCTCACCGGCCTCGAGACGCTGCGGCACTACCTGCGGCTGCGGGGCGAGGATGCGCGCAAGGCGGGCGACCTGCTCGACCGCGTGGGTCTCGGGGCGGCGGCCGGCCGCCGGATCGGCACCTACTCCAAGGGGATGCGGCAGCGGGTGGGGCTGGCGCAGGCGCTGATCGGGCATCCCCGGCTTCTGGTGCTGGACGAGCCGACCAGCGGCCTTGATCCGGTCTCGCGGCGCGACTTCTACGCGCTTCTGGCCGAGCTTTCGGCCGAGGGGGCGGCGATCCTGCTGTCGTCGCACGCGCTGACCGAGGTCGAGGCGCGGACCGACCGGATCGTGATCCTGTCGGGCGGACGGCTGATGGCCAACGACACGCTGGCGAACCTGCGCCGGCAGGCGGCGCTGCCGATCCGGCTGCAGGTCTCGGCCCGGCCGGGGGCCGCCGACGAGGTGGCCGAGCGGCTGAAGGGCGGGCGGCGCAACGGCGTGACCGTCGATCTGTCCTGCGCGCCCGACGAAAAGCTCGACCGGCTGGGCGCGATCACCGCACTGGGCCCGATGGTGGAGGATGTCGAGATCCTGCCGCCGAGCCTCGAGGACCTTTACAGCCACTACAGCCGGAGGCCGTCATGAGCCGCATCCTTGCCTTTGCCGCGGCCGAGGCGCGCATCGCGCTGCGCAACCGCTGGGTGGCCATCGTCACCCTGCTGATGGCGCTGTTCTCGCTGGTGCTGGCTGCGGCCGGCTCGGCGCCCACGGGCGAGCTGGGCATCGACCGGCTGTCCGTGACCGTGGCCAGCCTGACCAGCCTTGCCGTCTATCTGGTGCCGCTGGTGGCGCTTCTGATGTCCTTCGACGCCGTGGCGGGCGAAATCGAGCGCGGAACGCTGCCGCTGGCCCTGACCTACCCCGTGTCGCGGGCCGAGCTGCTGCTGGGGAAGTTCGTGGCTCATCTGGCCATTCTGGCTCTGGCCGTGGCGGTGGGCTACGGCCTTGCCGCATGCGCCGCGCTCGGCGTGGATCCCGAGGCGACCGCGGGACTGCCCGCGCTCTTCCGCCTGTTCTGGAGTTCGCTCCTGCTGGGGGCTGCCTTTCTTGCGGCGGGCTATGCGGTCTCGGCCGTGGCGCGGCGCCCCGGCGCGGCGGCGGGCATGGCCATCGGCCTGTGGCTTGCGCTGATCGTGCTGTGGGATCTGGGGCTACTGGCGGCGGTGGTGGCGGACGATGGCGGCGCCTTCACCACCCGCGTCTTCCCGTGGCTGCTGCTGGGCAATCCGGCGGATGCCTTCCGGCTCTACAATCTCGCGGCCTCCGACGCGACGGCGGCGGCCGCCGGCGTGGGTGGCGCGGCCGCGGCGATCCCGCCGCTGCAGGCGCTGGCCTCGGTGCTGCTCTGGCCGGTGCTGGCCTTCGGCCTCGCCGTCGGAGCCTTCCGGAGGGTCACGCCATGAAGCGCCTGCTGCTTGCCGCTCTTCTTCTGGCCAGCTGCCGCGAGGAGGCGCCCCTGCCGGCGCCCGTGGCCCTGACGCCCGAGGCGGTGGGGCACTATTGCCAGATGAACCTTCTCGAACATCCCGGCCCCAAGGCGCAGGTGCATCTCGACTTCGGCCCGCCGCTCTTCTTCAGTCAGGTCCGCGACGCGCTCGCCTACCAGCGGATGCCCGAGCAGAGCGCGGCGATCCGGGCCGTCTATGTCAACGACATGGGCGCCCCCGGCGCGAGCTGGGAAGAGCCGGGGCCCGAGAACTGGATCGCGACCGACGGGGCGCTGTTCGTGACCGCCTCGGACGCGACGGGGGGGATGGGCGCACCGGAACTCGTGCCCTTCTCGGATCGCGCGGCGGCCGAGGCGTTTGCGGCCCGGCACGGAGGGCAGGTGGTCACGCTGGCCGAGGTGCGCGACGAATCCCTCCTCGCACCCGCCCCGGAGGCGGGAGGAGACGAGGAAGACTACGAAGATATGCTGGGCCGGCTGGCCCCGAGGACGGAGTGACAGCATGAACCGCCGCCGTTTCCTGTCGATCAGCGCCGCGGCCTTCGTGGCCGGTCCGGCACTTGCCGCGCCCGCGCTGACGCGGATCCGCGGGCAGGCCCTCGGGACCGGCGTGCAGATCCTGCTCGCCCATCCCGACGCCGATGCCATAGGCCGGCGCGCGCTGGCCGAGATCGCGCGGCTCGAGGGGATCTTCAGCCTTCACCGCGAGTCGGACCTCGCGCGCCTCAACCGCGCGGGCCATATCCCCGCGCCGCCGCCCGAACTGCTGGAATGCCTGAGCCTTGCGGCGCATCTGCATCACGCGACGGGCGGCCTCTTCGACCCGACGATCCAGCCGCTCTGGCGTCTTCATGCCGAGCGTCATGCGGCGGGCGCGCCGCCCTCGGCCGCGGAAATCGCCGCTGCGCGAAGGCTTGTCGGCTGGGAGAGCGTGGAGTTCGGAACGGGCGGCGTCCGTCTCGCGCCGGGGATGGCGCTGACGCTGAACGGGATCGCGCAGGGCTACATCGCGGACCGCATCGCGGCCCTCCTCGGGGCCGAGGGGCTGACGGATGTGCTGGTCGATACCGGAGAGCTTGTCGCGCCGGGCGGTCAGGCTGACGGACAAGGCTGGCCGGTGGCGCTGGCCGAGGGGCAGGGAAGCGTGATGCTCCGCCAGTCGGCGCTGGCCAGTTCCGCCCCGCTCGGGACCACCTTCGACGCTTCGGGCGATGCGGGGCACATCCTCGATCCGCGGACGGGCGCGCCGGCGCCCGCGCGCTGGCGCCTCGTGAGCGTGACCGCCCCGAGCGCGGCGGTGGCGGATGCCGCAAGCACCGCCTTCTGCCTGATGGACCGGCAGGAGATCGGGCAGGCCCTCAAGGCGCTGCCCTCCTGTCACATCATCGCCCTGCGCGCGGCGTGACCGCGGCCTGCCGGCGGATCGAGGGCGCCGGGCGCGCAAGCCTCGACCTGCTCAAGGCAGCGCAAAGGCCGCGATCAGCAGGAGGCCCGCCGTCAGCACGGCCACAGCGCAGGGCGCGAGGGTGAGGGCGAGGATCCGCCCTTCCTGGCCCTTGATGCCGACCGTGGCGCAGCCGGCGATGATGTTGTGCGGCGCCACGATGTTGCCGATGCCCGCACCGAAGGTCTGGGCCGCCAGCATCACGGGCAGCGGAAGGGCCAGAACCGCGGCGGTGGAGAGCTGGAACTCGGAAAACAGGATGTTCGAGGTGGTGGCCGAGCCGGTGACGAAGGTGCCGAGCACCCCCACCGCCGGGGCGAGCATCGGCCAGACCTCGCCCGTCCGCGCGGCCGCGGTGGCCAGCGTGCCCACCATGCCCGAATGGACCATCACCCGCGCAAGGGCCAGCATGATGACAAGCGCCAACGCCACCGGCAGAAGCTGACGCAACGCCGCGGCGACAGATGGCAGGAGCAGCGCCCCCCGGCCGGTCAGCAGGGCTCCGGCGACCAGCCCGGCCGCCAGCATCGTGCCCGGATGGTAGAGCGGCTGGAAACCGCCGCTGAAACCTCCCGGCAGGGTCCAGCGCAGCGCCGCGGCCGACAGCGGTTCCTGCACGGCGGGGATCATGCGGGTGGCCAGCACCAGCGCGAGGATCAGAAGATAAGGCGCCAGATCGGCCAGATGGGCGGCGCGCGGACGCTCGGCGCCCGCCACCGGAGACAGGCGCCGCAGCAGCAGGACGAAGGCCCCGCAGCCAAGAAGGGCGCCGCCGAGCGTGGCAAGCTCGGGCCCCGTCAGCGCGGCAAGGGCCACCGAGGGAATGAAGAAGCAGGCGGCGGCCGCAAGCCCCCAGCCGAGATCCCCGCGCGAGAGCGCCCGCCCGTCCGCGAGCCACAGCAGCGCCAGCAGAAGCACGCCCCCGGTTGCGGCGTGCAGCAGCGCGGCGAACAGGGCGATCTCTCCCACCGGCACGCCGGTGATGGCCGCCTGCGTCAGCAGCGGCGTGCCCGCGGCCCCGAAGGACACGCCCGAGGCGTGGCCCAGCAGGGCCAGCACGACGGCCCGCACCGGCGGGATGCCGAGGCCGACAAGCAGCGGCGCCCCCAGCGCCACCGGCGTGCCGAAGCCCGCCGCACCCTCCATGAAGAGACCGAAGAACCAGGCGATAAGCAGGACCAGGATGCGCCGGTCCTTCGAGAGGCCCGTGAGAAGGTCCCGGATGCGGTCGATCGCGCCCGATCTACGTTGCAGTTCGTAGATCGCGAGGGCGGGCAGGATGATCCAGAGGATGGTGGCGGTGGAATGGAGAACTTCCGCCCCGATGCCGCGCGCCGCCAGAGGCACCGTCACCGCCCCGCCCGAGCCGGACGTCAGGTCGAAGCTCGTCGCCGCAAGAAGCAGCGCCACCCCCAGCCCGGCGGCACCGGCGACGACGGCGGAACGTCCGAGCGCCGCCATGGCGAGCAGCACGGTGAGGATCGGGAGGGCAGCCAGCAGGACAGGTATGGGAGGCCTCGTACGGGAAGATCTGCCGCCATCGTGGAAGAAGGGGCCGCGCTTGTCGAGGGGCCGAGCCGAACTGTCGGTGGGTCGATGAAGATCCGCCGTTGTCATGCGGACGTCACCGTTTGCGGCGATCTGTCTGGAACCGTTTCGAGACAGGATGCCCGATGACCTACACACTCGCCGCCATGACTTCCGTCGTCGCCCTTGGCGTGGCGCTGCCCGCGGCCGCCGAGATCAGCTTCAACCGGATCGCAAGCTTTGCCACGCCGCGGAACATGGTCGAAGGCGAGGACCGGACCCGCCCCTCCTCGGCCGAGATCGTCTCGGCGTCCGAGGACGGCCTGACGCTGGTCTATACCGACAGCCCGCTGGGCGCGATCGGGCTGATCGACATCACCGACCCGGCGGCGCCGCAGCCCTTGGGCACGATCGCCATGGGCGGCGAGCCGACGACGGCGGTGATCCTTGGCCAGCGGGTCTTTGCCGCCGTGAACACCTCGGAGAGCTTCGCCGCGCCCTCGGGCCGGCTGGTGACCGTGGATCTTGCCAGACGCGCGGAAGTGGCCAGCTGCGATCTGGGCGGGCAGCCGGATTCGGTCGCCAAGGCGCCGGACGGCTCGTTCCTCGCCATCGCCATCGAGAACGAGCGCGACGAGGACCTGAACGACGGCGCGCTGCCGCAGATGCCCGCGGGCTTCGTGGTGAAGCTGCCGATCCGCGACGGCGAGGCCGATTGCGCCGCGATGGAGAAGATCGACCTGACCGGGCTTGCCGCCATCGCCCCGGAAGACCCCGAACCCGAGTTCGTCTCGATCAATGAGGCGGGCGAGATCGCGGTCACCCTGCAGGAGAACAACGAGATCGTGGTGATCGGCGCCGACGGGGCGATCAGCCACTTTTCCGCCGGCGCCGTCGATCTTGACGGCATCGACACCAGGAAGAACGGCGCGATGAGCTTCACCGCCAGCCAGCCGGGCCGCCTGCGCGAACCCGATGGCATCAAGTGGATCGATGCCGACCATTTCGCCACGGCCAACGAGGGCGACTGGAAAGGCGGCTCGCGCGGCTGGACCATCTTCCACAAGGACGGCACCGTGGTCTGGGAGTCGGGCGCCAGCCTCGAACGGGCCATCGCCGCGATCGGCCACTACCCCGAGCATCGGTCGGGATCGAAGGGGGTCGAGATCGAGTCGGTCGAGGTGGCCACCTTCGACGGCACGCCCCTGGCCTTCGTCGCCTCCGAGCGCGGCTCGGTCGTGGCGGTCTATGACCTGAGCGACCTGACCGCCCCGCAACTTCTGCAACTGCTGCCCTCAGGGGTTTCGCCCGAAGGTCTGGTGGCGATCCCGTCGCGCAACCTGCTGGTGACCGCGAACGAGGCCGACCTGCGCGAGGACGGGCTCGCACCCGCGCATGTGATGATCTACCAGCGTGCCGAAGGGCCTGCGGCCTATCCGATGCTCACCTCGGAAGGCTCTGATCCGCTGATTGGCTGGGGCGCGCTTTCGGGGCTGGCCGCGGGCGAGAGGCCGGGCGACCTTCTTGCCGTTTCCGACAGCGTCTTCGGCATGGCGCCGACGATCTACCGGATCGACGCCACGCAGAAGCCGGCGCGGATCGTGGACAGCCTGCCCGTCCTTCGGTCGGGCCAGCCGGCGCAGAAGCTGGATCTGGAAGGGATCGCGACGGATGGCGAGGGCGGCTTCTGGCTGGCCTCCGAAGGGCGCAGCGACCGGCTGGTGCCGCATGCCCTCTATCATGTGGATGGCAAGGGCGAGATCCGGAAAGAGATCCCGCTGCCCGCCGAGCTGCTCGCCGGCGAGACGCGCTTCGGCCTCGAGGGGATCACGCGCGTGGGCGAGGTGCTCTGGATGGCGGTGCAGCGCGAGTGGAAGGACGACCCCAAGGGTCAGGTGAAGCTTCTGGCCTATGACACGCAGGCGGACAGCTGGGGCGCGGTGCGCTATCCGCTGGATGCGCCGGCCGAGGGCGCCTGGATGGGTCTGTCCGAGATCACGGTGCATGGCGACTGGGCCTATCTGATCGAGCGTGACAACCAGATCGCCGACAGGGCCGCGGTGAAGAAGCTGACCCGCGTCGCGCTGGCCGAGCTGAAGCCCGCGCCGCTGGGGGGTGAGTTGCCGCTTGTCACCAAAGAGACGGTGAGCGACCTGATCCCCGATCTGAAGGTGCTGAACGGCTATGTGGTGGACAAGGTCGAGGGCTTCGCCATCGACGCCGCCGGCGAGGGCTGGGTCGTGACCGACAACGACGGCACCGACGACAGCTCGGGCGAGACGCTGTTCTGGTCGATCGGGAAGATGGAGTAGGCCGCGACCGCGCAGCCGAGGTCCGCGCCGGATCTGATCGGGGACCGACCTGGAAACATTGCGCCGTCCGAAGGCTCGGGCGGCGCGGGCGTGCCCCCACGGGCGAAACGTGCGGGCGCGCCGCTCTTGCGCCACTGGCCCCTGGCCTGCCCGAAAGTGCTGCGCGGGCCCCGAGCCTTGACGCGCTGCCCATTGCCCTTCATGAAATGACAGGCCCTGCGTGCCCCGGTGGCGGCCGCCTCCGGTGGTTGCGGGCCGAAAAGCCACCGGGCATGACCGCAGGTCCTGTCCGCCAGCCAGCCCATGATCCCTTCTGCGATTGCGGAGCCCGAGCTGGATGAGCTTTCATCACCAATTTGTCGGAAAGACCGAAGGCATCCGCGCCAGGGGCCCGGCCCGCTGGCGTCTCCTCGACGGCATGACGAGCGTCTTCTGGGAGGCTTCGGGCCAGCGCGGTGCGGGAGGCTACTACCTTTCGGACCGGCCCCGGATCATGGTCTTCTTCAACGATGTCTCCTCGATCCTGATGTCGACCGACAGCGGCGACTTGCGCTCAAGCCGACCGCTGGAGCGTGTCCTGTTCGTTCCGGCGGGTCTGCCGATGTGGACGCGGTTCACGGCCGACCACAGCTTCTCGCATCTCGACATCCATCTCCAGCAGGAGCGGCTGCTGAAGATGCTGGCGCCAGCCGTGGGACGCGCGCAGGCCCTCGACATCCTCGCGCGGCCGGTCGAGACGGGGGCAGAACCCCTTGTCGAGACGCTGGCCAGGCTTGTCGTCGATGAGACCTGCGCGCCCGATCGCCATCCCCTTCATGCCGAGAGCCTCGTGTCCGCGCTGGTCACGGGGGTCCTGGATCTTGGCAAGTCCGCAGGGCCCGGAGGTGCCGAGGGGCGGCTGACGCGCGGGCAGATGCGCAGGCTTGTGGCCCGGTTCCACGAGGGAGGCGGACAGAGCCTGTCGGTGGCGGACATGGCAGAGTGCGTCGGCCTGTCGGAAAGCTGGTTCACGCGGCTCTTCAAGAACACGACCGGCGAGACGCCGCTGAAATGGCAGCTGCGGCAGCGGGTGGAACTGGCCCAGGATCTTCTGGCAAGCGGCCTCAGCGTGGCCGAAGTCTCGGGCCGTCTCGGCTTTACCGATCAGGCGCACCTGACCCGCGTCTTCCGGCAGGTGACGGGAGAGACGCCCGGCGCGTGGCGCCGGGCGCGCCTGATGGAGGCGCAGCGCTAGCCGCGCCGTGCCGCTGCCCCATCCGCGAGGGAACGGACGGGGCGGTGCACCTCACCAGGTCCGGCGGAGCGTGGCGGTGATCGTCCGGCCGGGGTTGTAGTAGTCGGCCGTTCCGCGCCCCACGACATGCTGGTCATCGAACAGGTTGCTCACATTGATGCCCATGCCGGTGTTCTCGGCGATCTCGTAGCTGAAGGCCGCGTCGAAGAGGGTCGTGGCCTCGCTCTTGCCGGTGTTGTTCTGCAGCGCGTAGTGATAGGACCCGACATGGCGCGCGCCGACCCCGAAGGTCATCTCGCCGCGCCCGTCCGTCGCCGGCAGCGTGCGGTTCACCCAGAGCGAGGCCATGTGCTCGGGCACGTTGGCAAAGCGGTTGCCCGAGACGTCGGTGCCGCGCACCACGGCCCGAGTGGCCTCGGCGTCGAGGTAGGAATAGGCGGCGATCACGTCCCAGTTCTCGGCGATCTCGGCCTTGCCCTCGATCTCGAAACCGCGCACGCGGGTCTCGCCGATCAGTTGCCGCTCGATCATACCGTCATCCATGACGACCGGGATGGTGATGTTGTTCTTGGTCAGATCGAAGATGGCCGCCGACAGCAGGGCGTTCATGCCCGCCGGCTGATATTTCACGCCCAGCTCATACTGCTCGCCGCGCTCGGGCTCGACCCCGATCGCGGGCGGGGCCACCGACTCGACATAGCTGACATAGGTCGAGATCTCGTCGGTGATCTTGTAGGTCAGCGCGCCGCGGATCGAGGTCTCGGAGAAGTCGTCGGCATCGTCGAAGGCCACGCCAGAGCTCTGGCCGCGAGTGGTCAGATCCAGCCAGTCGTGGCGCAGGCCCACCGTGGCGACGATCCGGTCCGCGAAGGACAGGTTCTGCTGCAGGAACAGGGACTTCGTCCTGTAGTTGCTCTCGCGCTCTTCGTAGGGCGCAAGGGCGGACGGCACGCCGGTCGCGATGCCGGTGGCGATGTCGATGACGCCCGCGGACCCGTAGTAGGAGCTCTGGCTGGTCGAGGCATCGCGATATTCGATCCCGATCAGCGTGCTGCTGTCAGTCGAGCCGAAGCTCGTGTCATACTGCACGATCGCGTTGCCGATCAGCTCTTCGGCGGTGCTGTCGGTTCCGAAGTAGAAGCGCGACAGCTCCGTGCCGGTTCGGCCCGCGAAATCCGACAGATAGATGTAGCCGAAGTCGTCGCTGAGGTCGCTGTAGCGCAGGTTCGCGCTCAGGCTCAGCCCGCCGCCGAACTCGTGCCGGAGCATCGCGGTCAGCGTGTCGCGCTCGACGTCATGGTCGTTGAAGCCGGCCTCGCCAAAGAAGTTGCTTCGGTCGTACTCGCGATCCAGCGGGTAGCCGCCGCTGTTGGGCGTGCCGTCGCGGTCCAGATGGTCGAAGATGAGCGAGAGGGTGGTGGCGTCGCTCGGCGCCCAGCTCAGCCCGCCCATCAGGAAGGTTTCATCGTCGCGCGACGTGTCGTAGTCGAGCGCGCTGTCCCTGACCTTGGCGGTGAAGCGGTAGGCGAGCGTGGCATCGGGGTTCAGCACGTCACCGAAATCGACGCCGATCTCCTTGTGGTCCTGGGTGCCGATCTGGCCGTAGATCTCGCCGAAGCGGGCGAACTGGGGCGCCTTGGTGACGAAGTTCACCGATCCGCCGGGATCGGACACGCCGAAAAGGGTGGAGTTGGCGCCCTTCAGCACCTCGACCCGCTCGTAGGCGAAGGGCTCTTCCCGCACGCCGCGCATCGAGCCGAGGGTCAGGCCGTCGCGGTAGGTCGAGGCCTGGAAGCCGCGGACGAGGAAATAGTCGTTGCGGTCGTCGCTGCCGTAGTAGTCCGAGACGATGCCGGCGGAATATTGCAGTACTTCCTCGGTCGTCGTCGCGTTGCGCTGCCGGATCTCCTTCTGCGTGACAACCGAGACCGAGGCGGGCGTGTCGAGGAGGCTTGTGGCGACCTTTCCGCCCACCCACAGCTCCTGCGCGACGATGGAATTGGCGTCGTCATCGGCCGCGGCGCCGGCATCGACGATGATGGGCGAGAGGCGGTAGGCGTTGGGGTCCTGGGGTTAGGCGTCCTGCGCGGGTGCGGCGCCCGGCAATGTCACCAGAGCCGAGCACCCCAGTAGCAGGGCCTTCAGGCAGCGAGGGAGGGAACGGGCGCGCGCGGTGGCCTCGGGTCGAGGGGTCATAAGTGCTTCCAAAGGTTGTGTCGATTTTCCGCTGGCCCGACGCCGGTCGCATGACCCTCATCAGCTGGCTGTATCCGGCGATGATCGCCGGGCTGCGCCGGATGCCCGGCATGTCGAGACGCTCCGGCCGGATATGCCGGACGTTCCTGCAGGCACCCTTAGAGGAAGGCGGCAAGCCCCGTCTTGTATAATCCTAGTGTTTTGTCGGATTCGCTGGAAAGTTCGCCTGCCGGGGGGATGAACCGCCTCCCAAAGACTTGACGGGGCAGGGCGAGGGTGGAAAGCCCGGCGCATGGCCTGTCATCTCCTCTCCTCCGCCGCCCTCGTGCTCGTCGTCGCGTCCCCTCTCGGGGCGCAGGAGTTCCGCTCACCCTCGACCATGCCTTCGGCCAGACCACCATCCCCGAGCGGCCTGTGCGGGTGGCCACCGTCTCCTGGGCCAACCATGAGGTGCCGCTCGCCCTCGGCGTGGTTCCGGTGGGCTTTGCGCGGGCGAATTTCGGGGACGATGATGGCGACGGCCTGCTGCCCTGGGTCGCCGGGCGGCTCGACGATCTTGGCGCCGAGGCCCCGCGGCTGTTCGATGAGGGCGACGGGATCGACTTCGAGGCCGTGGCGGCCAGCGAGCCCGATGTGATCCTTGCCGCCTATTCCGGTCTCAGCCAGTCCGACTACGACATTCTCAGCGAGATCGCCCCGGTCGTCGCCTATCGTGACGCCCCCTGGGCGACCGACTGGCGCGAGATGATCCGGCTGAACGGGACCGCCATGGGTCTCGCGGCCGAGGGCGAGGCGCTGATCTCCCGGATCGAGGGCCAGATCGCCGAGGTCACCGCCCGCCATCCCGAGCTTCATGGCACGACGGCGATGTTCGTCACCCATCTCGACATTCGCGACCTGAGCGTGATCCGCTTCTATTCGGTCAATGACACGCGGGTGAAGTTCTTCGAGGATCTCGGCCTCGCCTCTCCCGCGAGCGTGCGCGACGCCTCGACCGGCGGCGGCTATTCCGGGGAAGTCAGTGCCGAACGGATCGACAGTTTCGACGATGTGGACATCCTTGTGACCTATGGCGGCGCGGCGCTGCTCGAGCGCGTGCGCCAGAACCCGCTGACCTCGCGGATGCGTGCGGTGTCGGACGGCGCGCTCGTGCTGCTGGGCAACGATCCGGTGGGAACGGCGGCCAATCCGACGCCGCTCTCGATCCCGTGGGTTCTCGAGGACTATGTGGCCCGGCTGGCCGAGGCCGCGCGTCGGGTGAAATGAGCCACGGATCGCCATCCCCCACGGCGCTGCGGCGGTCGGGCCGGGGCCGGCTCGTCTGGCTGGGCCTGCTGGCCGCGGGGCTGGTCCTGGCCTGCGCGCTGTCGGTGACGGTGGGAACGCGCGGGGTGAACGGGCCGGACATCCTGGGAGGGCTCGCCGGACGGACGGAGACGATCGGCGAGGCCGTCGTGGCGGTTCGGGTGCCGCGCACCCTGCTGGCCGTGCTGGCCGGGGCGGCCCTTGGCCTCTCGGGAGCCGTCATGCAGGGGGTCACGCGCAGCCCGCTCGCCGATCCCGGCATTCTGGGCGTCAATGCGGGCGCCGCGATGGCGGTGGTGCTGGGTATGGCATGGTTCGGGATGGAGACGCTTTCGGCCCATCTGTGGAGCGCGATCCTCGGCGCGGGGGCCGCGTCGTGCTTCGTTTATGCGGTGGGATCGCTCGGCCGCGGGGGCGCCACACCGCTCAAGCTGGCACTGGCGGGGGCCGCCACCTCGATCGCGGTCTCTTCGCTGACGATGGCGATCATCCTGCCGCGGGGCGACATCGCGGGCAGCGTGCAGTCCTGGCAGGTGGGCGGCGTGGGTGGCGCAAGCGGCGATGGCCTGGCGGCCATGCTGCCCTTCCTTGTCGCGGGCGGCGCCATCAGCCTCTGGTCGGCGCGCAACCTGAACATGCTCGCGCTGGGGGACGATACGGCGGCCGGGCTCGGGGTTCCCGTGGCGCTCAGCCGGCTGATCGCGGCCGCAGGCGCAGTCCTGCTCTGCGGCGCCACAACGGCGATCTGCGGACCGATCGGCTTCGTCGGGCTGGTTGTGCCCCATGTCGGCCGCCTTATGGTCGGCGTCGACCACCGCTGGCTGCTGCCGTTCGCCGCCCTGTCCGGGGCGCTTCTGCTGACGCTGGCCGATGTGCTGGGCCGCATCGCGGCCCGTCCCGGAGAACTCGACGTCGGCATCGTGACCGCCTTTGCCGGTGCGCCGGCCTTCATCTGGATCGTCCGGCGCCGGAGGATCCGCGAGCTGTGAGCGTGCCCTCCGCCGATCTCGTCCGCCGCATCGCGGACCACCGGCGCCGTCGGTTGCGGCGCGGCCTGTGGCTCGGGCTGGGGCTGCTGGCCCTGCTCATCGGAGGGGTCGCGCTGACGCTGAGCGTCGGGCAGTCGCGCGTGCCCCCGCTCGATGTGGTGCGCGTGCTGATGGGACAGGACGTGCCCGGAGCCTCCTTCACCGTGGGTCGGCTGCGGCTGCCGCGCGCCGTCCTTTCCGTGCTTGCCGGGCTTGCCTTCGGGTTGGGAGGTGCAGCCTGCCAGACCCTGCTGCGCAGCCCGCTCGCCAGCCCCGACATCATCGGCATCACCGCGGGAAGCAGCGCGGCGGCCGTCTTCGCGATCGTCGTGCTGGGCTGGAGCGGGCCGGCCGTCTCGGTCTCGGCCATCGCCTGCGGCCTCGGCACGGCGCTTCTGATCTATCTGCTCGCCTGGCGGAACGGTGTCGTAGGCGCGCGGCTGATCCTCGTCGGGATCGGCATGTCGGCCATGCTCCAGAGCGTGACGGCCTACCTCCTGCTCAAGGCCCCGCAATGGAGCCTGCAGGAGGCCTTGCGCTGGCTGACCGGCAGCGTGAACGGCGCGCGCCTTTCGGATGCGGTGCCGCCCCTCCTGTCGCTTGGGGTCTTCGGGGCGCTCCTCCTCGGGCAGAGCCGCCATCTCGAGGCGATGCGCCTGGGCGACGACAAGGCGGCGGCGCTCGGCGTGCCCCTGGCGCGCAGCCGGCTGCTGATCATGCTTGCGGTCGTGGGGCTGATCGCCGTCGCCACCGCCGTGACCGGGCCGATCGCCTTCGTGGCCTTTCTGGCAGGCCCGATCGCCGCGCGGATCTCGGCGCCGGGGCGCCCGATCCTCGTCCCCGCCGCCCTGATCGGCGCCGCGCTGGTCCTTCTGGGGGATTACGCGGGACAGGTGCTGCTGCCCGGGCGCTACCCCGTGGGCGTCGTCACCGGGGCCATCGGTGCGCCCTACCTCATCTATCTGATCGTCCGCGTGAACCGGACGGGAGGCTCGATATGACCACGAACAGGCTGGTGGCCCGCGGCATCCATGCCGGATACGGCGAGCGCCCCGTGCTGCGGGGGCTCGACCTGACCGTGCCGCCGGGACGGATCACCGCCATCGTGGGCGCCAACGCCTGCGGCAAGTCCACGCTGCTGCGGACGATGTCGCGGCTGCTGGCGCCCGCGGCCGGGCAGGTGCTGCTCGACGGCAAGTCGGTGCACCGCATCCCCCCGCGGGAGCTGGCGCGGACGATGGGCCTGCTGCCGCAGGCGCCGCTGGCGCCCGACGGGATCACGGTCCTCGACCTCGTGAGCCGCGGGCGGCACCCGCACCACGGGATGCTCTCGCGCTGGAGCGCCGGCGACGATGCCGCCGTGGCCGCCGCGCTGGAGGCCACGGGCACGGCCGATCTGGCCGAGCGCGCGGTCGATGAGCTTTCGGGGGGGCAGCGCCAGCGCGTCTGGATCGCGGTGGCGCTGGCCCAGCAGACGGGGCTTCTGCTGCTCGACGAGCCGACGACCTTCCTCGACATCGCGCACCAGATCGAGGTGTTGGACCTTCTGACCGACCTGAACCGCGCGCAGGGCACGACCGTCGTGATGGTGCTCCACGACCTCAACCTGGCCGCGCGCTATGCCGATCTGCTGGTGGCGCTGGCCGGTGGGCAGGTCCATGCCGCCGGTCCGCCGGAGGAGGTGCTGACCGAGGCGATGGTCGCGGCCGTCTTCGGCCTGCCCTGCCGCACGATGGCCGACCCGATCACGGGCCGGCCGATGATGCTGCCGATCGGCCGCCACGGTCACGCCGGCCGCTAGACACCGCGCGCTCGGCCCGATGGAACCGGGTCACTCCCGTGGTTCGGCCATCTTGCGGTGCATCTCGGCGCCGACACCCGCGGACAGGATCTCGGCCGCCGTGCTCTGGATCTTGTTGGCCAGACCGGGCGTGACCTGCTCGCGCCCCTTCAGCATCGCGTCATACCCGGCCTTGGCCACCTCGGCCGGATCGTCCTTGTCCGCCTGGCCGACCTTGGTGTTCAGGAGGCCCGCGCGCTCGAAGAAGGCGGTGTCGGTGGGGCCCGGCATCAGGCAGGTCACGGTCACGCCGCTGTCGCGCAACTCGTGCGCCATGGCCACGGCGAGCGAGTTCACGAAGGATTTGGTGGCGTTGTACACCGCCTGGAAGGTGCCGGGCATCGTGCCCGCGATCGACCCGGTGAAGAGGATCCGCCCCGTTCGGCGCGCGACCATTCCCGGCCCGAGACGCCGTGCCAGCAGGGCCGTGCCGATCACGTTCGTGTCGAGCACATCGAGGATCTCGTCCTCGGGCTGGTCGAGGAAGGCATGACCCAGACCCCGGCCCGCGTTCAGGAACAGAAGCTCGACCGGCTCGCGTTCAAGGTGCGCGCAGACCGCGTCGATGCCTTCGAGCGTGGCGAGATCGAAGGGCAGGGCCTCGGCGGACAGCTCTTCGGCCACGGCGGCGAGACGGGGATCGCGGTCGATCAGCACCAGCCGGTGCCCGTCGGCCGCGCAGAGGCGGGCAAGCTCGAAGCCGATGCCGGTTGCGGCTCCGGTGATGACGGCGAGGGCCATGGCAAATCTCCTTGATGGGGCTGCGTCGATGGGGCTGCGTCCGCCACGGCCATCGGCCGTGCGCGCAGCGACAGACCGCGGCGGGACTTGGCCCGGGGCGCGCGGCATGAGGGAACCGCGAGCGCGTCCGCATGTTCCGGATGCGGCAGCCCTCGGCGGGAAACCGTCGGTCCTCCTCGGGCGTTCATCTCCATCCCGCAACCGGAGCCCCGTCATGGCGCGTTCTCGTCTTCCCGTCCTGCTGATCGGTGGCCTCGCCGCGGCCGCCGCCGCCTGGCTGGCGCGCAGCCGCAACCGTGAGGGCTGGCTCCGGCAGCCGGCGGGCGACCGCCCCACGACCCTCGTCTTCGAACTGGGCGGCCATGTGGGCCAGCCCGAGATCCGCCGCATGGCCGAAAGCGTGCTGGCGGCCTTCGAGCGGTTCGACACGGTGGACATGCTGATCCTTCTGCCCGGTTTCACCGGCCTTACGCCCGCGGCCGCGCTGGATCTGGAAGGGCTGCGGGCGGGCCTGATGTCCTGGGGCAAGGTGCGCCGCTACGCCGTGGTGGCGCCGCCCGCCTGGGCCGGGGCGCTGATCAACCTCGCTGACGGGATCATCCCGGTCGAGGCGCGCACCTTCCCGATCGAGGCGCTGGACGAGGCCCGCGCCTGGGTCTCGGAGGGCCGGCCTGCGGCCGCCTGATCCGCTTCAGGCGGTGCCCGTCACACGCTGCAGCGCCTCGAGCAGGCGGCGCTTCTGGATCGGCTTGCCGATGTTCTCGGCCTCGGCCAGAACCTCGCTGCCGTCGAATTCGCGGGTCATGTAGGCCGAGGCGAGCACGAAGGGGATGTTCAGGCTTTGCAGCCGCTGGGCCACCGGCACGACCAGCTGACCGCGCAGGTTCAGATCGAGCGTCGCCGCATCGGGCCGGTGGCCATCGAGAAGGCGCAGCGCCTCTGCGACGGTGGCCACAGGGCCGATGACCGAATGGCCGGCCTCCTCCAGCATCATCTGCATGTCGAACGCGATCAGGAACTCGTCCTCGACGATCAGGACGAGGAGCCCCCCTGCCGGGGGTAAGGTCGTCCCGTTCGTCATCTTCAACTCCGGTCAGGATCGCGGGCGCGGGAAGCTCAGCAGAGCCATGAAACCCTCGGAGGCGTAGTCAAGTTCCACGGAGCCGCCCAGCTCGAATTCGGCTGCAAAACGGATCATCCGGGTGCCGAAACCCACCGATTCGGGTGGCAAGGGCCGGGGACCGCCGCGTTCCTGCCAGCGCAGGCGGATGTCGGGGCCGCCATCCTCGTCCGTTCCCAGCTCCCACTCGATGCTGACGCGCCCCTCCGGCACCGACAGGGCGCCGTACTTGGCCGCGTTCGTGGCCAGCTCGTGCAGGATCATCCCCAGCGACATCGCGTGGGCAGGCCGCAGCGCGACCGAGGGCGCCTCGGCCACCGACACGTTCGTCCCTTCCGCAAGGTAGGGCTCCATCACGGCGCGCACGAGATCGGGAAGCCGGGCGGCGCTTTCACGCGAGGACACGTCGAGCGACCGGGCGAGCGCCTCGAACCGCCCGAGGAAGGCGTCGCGATATTCCTCGGCGGTGCGGCCGGCGGTCTCGGTCTGCCGTGCCAGCGCCTGCGTCACCGACAGGAGGTTCTTGATCCGGTGATCCAGCTCGCCGATGAGGATGTTCTTTTCCTCCTCCTTCCGGCGCCGGGTCGTCTCGTCCACGATGGTCAGGAGCAGCACCCGCTGACTATTGTCGGGATGGATGAGGCGTTGCGCGCTGACCAGCATGGTGCGCGGGCCCACGCCCGGGAACATGGCCTGCACCTCGTAGTCGAAGACCGAGGCGCTGTGCGGGATCACCCGCTCCAGCAGGAGGCGCAGCTCGTCGATGTTCCACTGGCCATTGCCAAGCTCGTAGAGCGGCAGGCCGATTGTGCTGTCGCGGTCGGTCGCGAAGGCGCGGTAGAAGGCCGGGTTGGCGCTGATGACGGTGAGATCGCCGGCCAGCACCAGCAGCGGATCGCGGATCGTGTCCACGATCCCCTGCGCCTGCACATGCGAGATGCGCAGCAGACGGTAAAGCTCGTCGAGATCCATGAATACCCTCTCCAATTCATCGCAACATTCGCAGCCCCAGACGCCGCGCGCAACCGTCCTGAAGAGGCGCCCCTGTGCGCGCCCGTGGGCAAGGGACGGGTGCAAGGGATGGCGGAAAAGGGGCTGCATGACGGAACACATGCCGGCGGGTCAGGTTGCCCCGGAGGTATCGCTGCGGAGGAAGGGTTCATGGCTACTGTGCAAGACCGGGGAGCAGGCTTCTGGATGGTGATGGCGCTGGCCGCCGTCATCGTGATCTTCGGCCTCCTGATCGCCGGGGGCGGCGGGTGGCTCGTGGCGTTGGGCGGGTCGTGGTATTACCTGCCCGCCGGGCTGGGGCTGCTGGTGACGGGGTGGCTGCTGTTCCGGCTGTCGATGGCGGCGGTGTGGGTCTATCTCGTCGTCTATGCCGGAACCGTCGTCTGGGCCCTGTGGGAGGCCGGGCTGAACCTCTGGCCGCAGGTGCCGAGGCTGGTGGCGCCGACGCTGATCCTGCTTCTGGTGCTGCTCTCGATCCCGGTCCTGCGCCGTGGATCGCGCGCTGTGTCTGCGGGCCGCACCGTGGCGGGCGCGCTGGCGATCGGCCTCGGCGGCGGGCTCTTGCTGGCGGGCGGCGCGCGCGAGGGGATCGCGCAGGAGGCGGCCCCTCCGGGCGAAGCGCCGGCGCCCGCCGAGGCGCCCCCGGATACGGCGGCCCCCGAAACGCCGGCGCCCGCCGGCCCCACGGCCGGGCCGGGTCCCGCGCAGGCCGAGGAAACCGACGCGGTCAATACGGCGGACGAGCCGCCCGCGGCCCTGTCCCCCGGCGCGGACCGGGCGGCCGCGCCCGTGCTGCCGACCGGCGAGGACTGGCCCGCCTATGGCGGCACGACCGAGGCCCGGCGCTACTCGCCGCTCGACCAGATCAACAGGTCGAACGTGGGCGATCTGGAGCGGGTCTGGAGCTTCAGCACCGGCGATCTTCCCTCGGAGGCCGCGCAGGGCCGCTACTCGCCCGAGAACACGCCGCTCAAGGTGGGAGACGATCTTTACATCTGCACGCCGATGGGGCGGATCGTGGCGGTTGATGCCGCGACGGGGCTCGAGGAATGGCGGTTCGATCCGGGGGTGTCGGACGACGCCATCCCTTACGGGGCGACCTGCCGCGGCGTTGCCTACTACGAGGTGCCCGGCGCGGCGGCCGACGAGGCCTGCGCCCGGCGCATCCTGTGGGGCACGCTCGATGCAAGGCTGATCGCGGTCGATGCGCAGCTGGGCCAGCCCTGCCCGGACTTTGGCCTGAACGGAGAGGTCAATCTGGAAGAGGGCATCGGCGACACGGTGCCGGGTTGGTATTCCGTCACCTCGCCCCCCACGATCGTGCGCGGCGTGGCGGTGATGGGCGCGCAGGTCAAGGACGGGCAGGCCGAGAACAGCCCTTCGGGCGTGGTGCGCGGCTATGATGCGGTGACGGGTGAGCTGGCATGGGCGTGGGATCTGGGCAATCCCTCCAACCGCGGCGCCCCGGCCGAGGGCGAGGTCTACACCCGCGGCACGCCCAACATGTGGACCATCGCCGCAGCCGACGAAGAACTGGGCCTCGTCTATCTGCCGATGGGCAATTCGGCCGTGGATTACTACGGCAGCAACCGCAGCGAGGCCGAGAACGAATATGCGACCGCGCTGGTGGCGGTGGATGCGCTCACGGGCGACGATGTCTGGCACTTCCGCACGGTCTACAACGACGTGTGGGACTATGACCTCGGGTCGCAGCCGAGCCTCGTGGACTTTCCGACCGCGGATGGTCCGCGTCCGGCCCTGATCCTGTCGTCAAAGCAGGGCGACATCTTCGTGCTGGACCGTGCTACCGGCGAGCCGCTGGTGCCGTTCGAAGAGCGCGAGGTGCCGACCGATCTGGGTGTCGAACAGGATTACCTGTCGCCCGTGCAGCCGTTCTCCAGCTACCACAGCCTGCTGATGCCCGACCTCGAGGAACGGCACATGTGGGGCATGACCCCGCTCGACCAGCTCTGGTGCCGCATCCAGTTCCGCCGGGCGCATTACCGCGGCGTCTATACG
The DNA here is from genome assembly GCF_007668225.1 of Cereibacter sediminicola. Classification (NCBI taxonomy): domain Bacteria; kingdom Pseudomonadati; phylum Pseudomonadota; class Alphaproteobacteria; order Rhodobacterales; family Paracoccaceae; genus Cereibacter; species Cereibacter sediminicola. The sequence continues at coordinate 66,078 of NZ_VDEK01000010.1, forward strand.
CCGCCGACGGCCGACCGGCGCTGGATCCAGTATCCCGGCTACAACGGCGGGCAGGACTGGGGTTCGATGGCGGTGGATGTCGAGCGGGGCCTCCTGATCGCGAACTACAACGACATGCCGAACTACAACCGCCTGATCCCGCGGGACGAGGCCGACGAGATGGGCGTGCGGGCGATCTTCGAGCCGGACTATCAGCCCGAAGGAGGGCCGGACGCCGATCCGCAGCTCGGCTCGCCCTACGCGATCTCGGTCAACGCGGGCTGGCGTGTGGGCCTGACGGGGCTGCTCTGCAAGGAGCCGCCCTATGGCGGCATCCGCGCCATCGACCTGGCCACCGGAGAGACCGTCTGGGACGAGCCTCTGGGAACCGCCCGCCGCAACGGGCCCTTCGGCATCCCGAGCATGCTGCCGATGAAGATCGGAACCCCGAACAACGGCGGCCCGATCGTGACCGCGGGCGGGTTGATCTTCATCGCCGCCGCTACTGACGATCTCATTCGTGCCATCGACCTCGAGACGGGCGAGACCCTCTGGCAGGACGCCCTGCCCGGAGGCGGGCAGACCACGCCCATCACCTACGAGGTGGGGGGGCGGCAGTTCGTGGTGATCTATCCCGGCGGGCATCATTTCATGGAGACGCCCATCAGCGACGAGGTGATCGCCTACGCGCTGCCCGAGCGCGACTAAGGCCCGACAGCCGCGCCCCCGCGCGGGGCGCGGCCGCCCCCGACCCCGCGTCATCGCAGGAATTAGAGGTTGACAGCGGGGCCCCTCCTGCTCCATCGAGAGGGTGACTTTGGTCCAACCATAGGACCAAGAGCCATCGGAGGGGAGGCCATGGCAGGACAGTCGGCGGTGGAGGACATCCGCGACATGCTCCGGCGGGAGATCGTCGAGCGGATGCAGGTGGGAGACCTTCTGCCCAACGAGCGCGAACTGGCGGAACGGTTCGGCGTGGCGCGCAACACGGTGCGCGAGACGATGATCCATCTCGAGGCGTTCGGCCTGATCGAGAAGACCCGCCGTGGTGCCCGCGTGCGCCAGCCGGACTTCGATCCGATCTTCTCGATCTTCGCCCAGTATTTCGACCATTCGCCCAAGACGCTCGCCGACGTGCTGAACTTTCGCCGCATCGTCGAGACGGGCGCGGCACCCCTGGCCGTGCAGGGGGCCTCCGCGGCCACGCTGGCGCGGATGGCGGACTCCAACGCGCGGATGGTGCGCGCGCTCACCGTGTCGGACGCGGCGGCGCACGATTACGACTTCCACATGGCCATGATCGAGGCCACCGGCAACAGCGTGCTGATCCGCATGTATCGCGTCCTGTCGGTGCCGCTGAAGTTCTATCTCGAGGTCGGCAAGTCACGCTCACCCGAGACCGAGGAATCGAACGCGCAGCACATGCGCATCATCGAGGCCCTCAGGGCGCGCGACCGAGCCGGGCTCATGGCCGCGCTGAACGCCCATTTCGACCATTCCGGCGCCGTCCTCGCCTCCGCCTGCGCGCGGATCGAGGGGCTCGGACACGCTGAACCAGACCCACGGGAGGAGACCCCATGACCTTGAAATCCCTCACGCTTGCAGCCCTGCTCGGCGCTGCCGCCGTTCTGCCTGCCGCAGCGCAGGAAGTGGTGGTGCGCGTGGCCTACGAGAACAATCCCGGCGAGCCGACCGACCTCGTGATGAACCGCTGGGCCGAGCTGGTGGCCGAAGCCTCGGACGGCAACGTGGCGCTCGAACTCTATCCCTCGTCGCAGCTGGGCGCCAAGCAGGACGTGATCGAGCAGGGCCTGCTGGGCGTCAACGTCATCACGATCGCCGACGTGGGCTTCCTGACCGACTATGATCCCGATCTGGGCATCCTCTTCGGGCCCTACCTGACCGACAGCCCCGAGCAGCTCTTCAAGATCTACGAGAGCGACTGGTTCAAGGAGAAGGAAGCCGCGCTGCGCGAGAAGGGCGTGCATATCGTCATCTCGAACTACCTCTACGGCACCCGGCAGCTTCTGGCGAAGAAGAAGGTCGAGACGCCCGCCGATCTGGCCGGGATGAAGGTCCGCGTGCCCAACAACATCATGCAGATCAAGGCGCTCGAGCTGATGGGCGCCACGCCCACGCCGATGCCGCTGGGCGATGTCTATCCGGCGCTGACCCAGGGCGTCATCGACGGGGTCGAGAACCCGCTTCCGGTGCTCTATGGCGGCAAGTTCCACGAGCAGGCCAAGGAGCTGTCGATGATCAGCTACCTGACCAACACCTCGCTCTGGCTGGGCGGCGAGGCCTATTTCTCGACCCTCGACCCCGAGGTGGTGACCATGCTCCATGAGACGGGCCATCAGGCCGGCCTCTACAGCCAGGAGCTGGCGGCGCAGGAAGAGGGCAAGATGCTCGAGGCGATGCAGGCCGCCGGCGTTACGGTGACCGAGCCCGACGTCGAGGCCTTCCGCGAGAAGACCCAGGCCTTCTACACCATGTTCCCGGAATGGTCCGAGGGGCTATACGAGCAGATCCAGGCGGCTCTCGCCGAGTGATGCTCGCAGCCGGTCGCGTGTCCTCCCCATGCGGCCGGTCTGCCTTTCCCGACCCGAGCGGAGTTTCCCCATGCGACTGATCTTCCTGGCCGCTTCCGCCTTCGGGGCGCTGAGCGTGGCCGTCCTCGTCATCATGACCGCGGCCGCGGTCTTCGCGCGCTACATCCTGGGCATGCCGATTTCCTGGACCGAGGAGGTCTCGGGCCTTCTGATGATCTGGATCGTGATGGTCGGCGCCATCGCCTGCGAGGCGAACCGGCAGCACCTGACCATCGACCTGATCGAGGCCCTGCTCTCGCGCCGGATGCGCCGCCTGCTGTACACGCTGGTGGGGCTGGCCTCGATCGGGCTGCTGGTCTTCATGGCCTGGCAGGCCTGGGTCCTGGGCCAGACGACCGCCTTCAAGAAGACGCAGATCCTGGGCGTGTCCTGGTTCTGGCTTGATCTTGCCGTGGTGGTGGGGGCTGCGGGCACGGCCCTCGTGACCGCCTGGCGGCTGGTCCGGCCCGACGCCGAGGCGCGGCCCGCGCGCGACCGCACCCTTCACTGACCTCCTGCCCGGATACAGAGAATGACCTGGTTCATCGTCATCGCGCTGATGTTCGCGCTCTTTGCGCTGAACATGCGCATCTATCTCGCCATGTTCGCGGCAGTGGTCGCCTATTTCGTGTTCTTCTCGACGATCCCGCTGCCCATCGCGGTGCAGCGCATCATCTCGCCGACACAGAACACCTCGCTTCTGGCCATTCCGTTCTTCGTGCTGCTGGGCACGCTGCTGGGCACGACCGGGATCGCGGCGCGGCTGCTGAAGCTGGCCGACCTGATGGTGGGCCGGCTGACCGGCGGGCTGGGCCATACGAACGTCATGCTCTCGACGCTGATGGGCGGCATCTCGGCCTCGAACCTCGCCGACGCCGCCATGATGTGCCGCATCCTCGTGCCCGAGATGCGCAGGCAGGGCTACAGCGCGGGGGCGGCGGCGGCCATCACCGCCTGCGGCTCGCTGATCACCCCGATCATCCCGCCGGGGATCGCGCTGATCATCTATGCGCTGGTGGCCGATGTCTCGATCGGGGCCATGTTCACTGCGGGCATCCTGCCGGGTCTCCTTTGCGCGCTGCTGCTGCTGACCGCGGTCTGGCTCAACGCCCGCTCGAAGGGGCTGCGCCCCTCGCGCGAAAGCTGGCCCACCGCGCGCGAGACGCGGCAGACGCTGCTCGGGGCGTGGCCCGCGCTCTTTCTCATCGTGGTGATCGTGGGCGGCATTCGCCTCTCGATCTTCACCCCCACCGAGGCGGGCGCCATCGCGACCATCGTCACGCTCGGCATCGGGCTCTTCCTCTACCGCGAGATGAAGCTCGCCGACGTGGCCTCGGCCTTCGCCGAGACGGCGCGGCAAACCTCGGCGGTCCTGCTTGTCATCATGACATCTTCGGCCCTGGCCTGGATCTTCTCGATGGAGCGTGCGGGGATCACGATGGCCGACCTGATCACCTCGCTCACCACCAACCCCTGGCTGTTCCTGCTGGCGGTCAATGCGCTTCTTCTGGTCCTTGGCATGTTCATCGAGGGCACCGCGCTGATGATCATCCTCGTGCCGCTGCTCAAGCCGGTGGTGCTGCAACTGGGGATCGACCCCGTGCATTTCGGGATCGTCCTGATCCTGAACCTGTCGATCGGCACCCTCACGCCGCCCGTGGGCACCGTGCTGTTGCTGGTGACGAACCTCACCGGCGCGAGGCTGGGAGAGTTCCTGCGCGACGGCTGGCCCTTCCTGCTGGCGCTGGTCCTGGCGCTGCTGGTCGTGACCTTCGTCCCGGCGCTGTCGCTGGCGCTGGTCTGAGGGCCGGGCCTCAGGGGCGCGATCCGGCGCCCCTCACGCCCGGCGTCTCCTCGGCGGCCGTGGGTTCGCCCAGCGTCGCCGCTTCCTCGGGGCCGATCTCGCTCATCGAGATCAGCCGCGAGCCGCGGTGATAGGTCAGGTAGCGCCAGAGCCACTGGAACGAGACCACGATCCGGTTCTGGAACCCGACCAGCAGATAGACATGCACCACCGCCCAGAGCGCCCAGGCGGGCCAGCCGCTCAGCCGGTGGCGGTCGGTCTCATAGACGGCGGCATGGCGCCCCACGATCGAGGTGTTGCCGCGGCTGCGGTAGGTGAAGGGCTCCAGCGGCGCGCCCGACGCCAGATGCGCGCCGAGGCTGCGGCCGAGATGCTGGCCCTGCTGCTTGGCCACCTGCGCCAGCCCCGGCAGCGGCCGGCCGTCCTCGCCGGGGCAAAGGGCGACATCGCCCATCGCCAGAACCCGGCTCTGGCCTACCACCTCGAGCCGCTCGTTCACCGCGATCCGCCCGCCGCGGTCCACCTCGCCCAGCTGGCGCGCCAGCGGCGAGGCGGTCACGCCGGCGGCCCAGATCACCAGACCCACCGGCAGCGTCTCGCCCTCGAGGGTCAGGCTTTCGGGCGTGATCGCCTCAACCCCGCGGCCGGTCATGACCCGGACGCCGAGCCGCTCCAGCCGCTGCCGGGCGTAGTCGGCCGAGGCCTCCTGGAACGGCCCGAGCAGCCGCGGCCCGGCCTCGACCAGAAGCACGCGCGCGGCATCGGGACGGATGTGGCGGAAGTCGCGCACGAGGGTGAAGCGCGCAAGTTCCGCCAGCGCCCCCGACAGCTCGACCCCCGTCGGGCCACCGCCGATCACGGCAATCGTCATCAGCCGCGCCCGCTCTTCGGGGTCGGTGCAGCGTTCCGCATGTTCAAAGCTCATCAGCACGCGGGTGCGGATGCGGCGGGCATCCTCGATCGTCTTCAGCCCCGGGGCCACGCGCGACCAGTCGTCGTGGCCGAAATAGCCCGTGACGGCCCCCGTCGCCAGGATCAGCCAGTCATACGCCACCACCGCGCCGTGGGCGCAGTGCACCTGCCGGCGGGCGGTGTCGATCCTGACCACGTCGCCCAGAAGCACCTCGACCGACGGGTGGCGGCGCAGGATGCTGCGGATCGGTTCGGCGATGTCGGGCGCCGACAGGGCGGCGGTCGCAACCTGATAGAGCAGCGGCTGGAACAGGTGGTGGTTCTGCCGGTCGATCACCGTGACGGGGATGCCCCGCCGGCCGAGCGCCTTGGCCGCCTGAAGCCCGGCGAACCCGGCGCCGAGGATCACCACCCGCTGTCCGGTTTGCCCGCCGGCCGCGGTGCCGATCCCTGCGCCTGTGCTCATGTCGCGATCTCTCCCTTTGATCTGCAACCGCATGGCGGCCGCTTCGTTCCGCGCCGGCGTCGCCCGCGTCCTGCCGCCGGACACTTCCCCGGGGGGCCAGCAGCGCCGGGGAAGCTCGGCGTGGAACGGGGGCGTTCAGGGCGTGTTGACCCGCATGATCCTGCTTTCCGGTCTTCTCGCCCTGGGTCTCGGGCTGATCCATGTCTTCATCGGCCGCCTGCATACCATGGGCCATGTGCCCCGCAGCACATGGCTCTCGGCGGCGGGGGGCGTGGCTGTCGCCTACGTCTTCCTGCACATCCTGCCCGAGCTGGGCGCGCATCAGGCCACCTTCGCGCGCGAGCTGAAACTGCGGGACAAGACGGCGGAAACCTCGGTCTTCCTCGTTGGGCTGGCCGGATTGGCCGCCTTCTACGGGCTGGAACGGCTGGCCAAGACCTCGCGCAGCCGTTCGCGGGCGGAGGGGCGCGAGGATGCGGTCGAGGCTCGGCTGTTCTGGGTCCACCTCGGCTCCTTTGCGATCTACAACATTCTCATCGGCTATCTGCTCGTTCACCGCGAGGAGCCAGGGCTCGTGTCGCTCCTGCTTTACGCCGCGGCGATGGCGACCCATTTCGTGACCAGCGACTTCGGCCTGCGCGAGGATCACAAGCATCGCTACGACCGGATCGGCCGGTGGATCATGGCGGGGGCCGTGATTGCCGGCTGGGGGCTGGCCGCGATCACGCGCCTGTCGGATCTGGCCATCGGCCTGCTCTTTGCCTTCCTCGCGGGCGGGGTGATGCTGAACGTGCTGAAGGAGGAACTGCCCGAGGACCGGCAAAGCCGCTTCTGGCCTTTTCTCGGCGGCGCCGCGGTCTATGCGCTGGTCCTCGTCGCGATCTGAGGCGCGGGCGGTGGCCCCTTGGTCGGATGCCTCCGCGACCCGCCAGGCGGTCACTCCCGCGATGTCAGCCAGACACCGGCGAGCGTCACGGCCAGGCCCACGAACATCGCGGGGGTGAGCCGTTCGCCAAACAGCGCCCACGCCCAGATCATCGTGACCGGAGGGCTGAGGTAGATGGCGGCGGTGACCTTGGCGACGGGGAAGAGGCGCAGGCTCGTGTAATAGACCGAGTAGGCGGCAAAGGTCGCGATCAGCACCAGCCACGCCATCCCGATCGCAAAGTCGGCCGTCATGGGCGGGCGCAGCCCGTCGCCCGCTGCCAGCGCGCAGAGGCCGAAGAGCAGGGCCCCTGTCAGCGTGTGGATGCAAAGGCTCTGGTGCACGGGCATGTGCAGCGACCTGCGCCCCTTGTGCAGCACCGAGGCCAGCGCGAAGACCAGCGTCGAGCCCACCGTCATCGCGTAGGCCCAGAGGGGCGCCGTCCCGACGCTCAGGCTGTCAAGGCTCACGATCAGCACGCCGGCGACGGCGATCGCCGTGCCCAGCCACTGCCGAACCGAGAGCCTTTCGCCCAGCAGCGGCTGCGACAGGGCCACGACGGCCAGCGGCAGCAGGTCCGAGATCAGGGCGACGAGACCCGTGGGCACCCGCTGCTCGATCGCAAGGGCAAAGCCGCCCAGATAGAGAAACATCGACAGAACTCCGAACCCCACCTGCGGCAGCACCGCGCCCAGCCGCAGGCGCGGCCCGAAGACGAGGGCGAAGGGCAGCAGGATCAGTCCCGCCAGCAGCATCCGCCAGAACAGCAGCAGGAAGACGCTCGCTTCCTCGTTGGTGAAGCGGATGCCGACGAAGCCGGAACTCCAGCCGATCACCAGCGCGGTGGCCATGAGGGGCCAGAGAAGCGGGTGCCGCCCTGGCATCGTCGGAGCGTCGGTCATCGGCAGGCCTCCCGGTTGTCTCTGCGATCGACCTAATCCGCAACCTCACCGAAAGCACATGACAAATTTCGATACAGCAATTACTTTGGCCGCAGAACTGTCATACGAACTTGCCACTCGGTTACGCTGCTGTCATGCTTTGAGGTGAACCGAGGACCATTCCGATGACAGACATCTCTGGCCGCCGCCTGGACATCGACGCGCTGCGCGCGCTTTGCGCCATCCGCCAGCACGGGGGGATCACGCGCGCGGCGGCGACGCTGGGGCTGACGCAGTCCGCCGTGAGCCACAAGATCAAGCGCCTGGAGACGAGCCTGGACTGCCGCATCCTCAGCCGCCGGCCCGGCGCGCCCCTGTTCACGGCCGCGGGCGAGGATCTGCTGGATTACGCGCGCCGGATCCTCGGCCTGCATGACGAGGCGCTGCTCAGCCTGACCCGGACCGATCTCGCCGGCCGCATCCTGCTCGGGCTGACCGAGGACACAACCTGTTCCGACCTGTCGCGCATCCTCGGCCGGTTCCGCCGCCTTCATCCGCAGGTCAGCGTCCGCACCAGGGTGCGCATGAGCCTCGTGCTGCGCGCCATGCTCGACCGCGGCGAGCTGGATGCGGCCATCCTGCAGGTGTTCGCGCATGAGGTGCGGCCGGCCGACATCGTCCTCTTCCGCGAGGAGCTGCATTGGGTGAAATCGCCCGAGCTGATGCTCGCCGCCGACGGGCCGATCCCGTTCCTGTCCTTCGACGAGGAGTGCTTCTATCGCCGCTGGGCGCTCGACATCGGGCAGGACGGGGGCGCGCAGTTCGAGACGGTCTTCGAATGTTCGAGCGCCGCCGGCATCGTGGCGGCGGTCGCCGCGGGGCTTGGGGTCGCGCTCCTGAGCGACCGTCACCTCCGCCCGGAGATGGAGATCCTCCGCGACCGGCTGCCCGCGCCGCCCGAACTGGCCTATGTCGTGCGCCGCGCACGGCGCGCGCGGAACCCGGCGCTGGACAGCCTGATCGGCTCGGTCGAGGCCGAGATCAGCCGCAACGGCGGGCTTTCCCTCGCGGGCTAGGCCGCGAGGGGAGAGCGAGCCGCGCGCGCTCAGGCGCCGTAGGGCACCCAGATCGTCTTGACCTGCGTCGCCCGGTCCAGCCAGAGCCGCCCGCGCGCCTCCCCGTCGTCCGCCCAGTCGAGCGCGCGCCCCTCGTTCGTCCAGACCTGCTTGAGATTGCCCGCAGAGAGCGCCTCGGTGCGCGCCGCGCCTGTCGCGTCCCCGTGATACCAGAGCCCGTCCACCGCATCATGCTCGGCCAGCGTCTGGGCCAGGAGATCGCGGTCCCCCGTCACCAGATTGACCACGCCCCCCGGCAGGTCCGACGTGTCGAAGATCTGGGTCAGCGGCTGGGCAAGCAGCGCGCGCGCCGGCGAGGGCACCGCCACCACCCGGTTGCCCACGGCGATCAGCGGCAGGATCAGCGACATGAGCGACAGGAGCGGCGCCTCGTCGGGGGCGAGCACCCCCACCACGCCCAGCGGCTCCTTCAGCGACAGCGTCAGGTGGCGCGGCTTCGTCGCATGGATGCGGCCATCGTCCTTGTCGGCCATGCCGGCGTAGAAGAACACCCGCTCGACGAGCGTGCGCACCTCGGCCGCGGCCCCGGATGCCGTGGCCCCCGCCTGCACCAGCGCCGCGGCGAGGTCGGCCTCGCGGGCCGCGATGTTCTCGGCGAGGAAGAACAGCACCTGCGCCCGGCCGTGCGCGTTGGCGGCCCAACCTTTCGCCTTCAGCGCGGCCTCGACCGCGTTGCGGATGTCCTTGCGCCCCGAGACCGGCGCGAGGCCCAGCGGCTCGCCCTTCGGGCTGCGCACGACATAGCTCGCGCCGCCATCGGGCCGGACCTGCGCGCCGCCGATGTAGTTCTTCATCGTCCGGTCGATCAGGCCGGGCAGGCCGCCGCCCGTGCCGGTGAAGGCCGCGAAATCGACCGGAACGGGGGTCACAAGAGGCCGCTCGCGCGGGGCGGCGGGGCGCAGATATGCGGCGAGCCCCTCGCGCGCGCCCTCACGGCCGAAGCCGCTCTCCTTCATGCCGCCGAAGGGCGCGCCCGCGTCGAAGAGGTTCGAGGCGTTGATCCAGACCACGCCCGCCCGGATCCGCGCGGCCAGTTCGGTCGCGGCGTTGATGTTCTCGGACCAGACCGAGGCCGCAAGCCCGTAGGGCGTGTTGTTGGCCAGCGCCACCGCCTCGTCCACGGTGCGGAAGGTGGTCGTGACCGCGATCGGGCCGAAGATCTCGACCTGCGCGACGGTTGCTGCGGGCTCGGTGTCGGCGAAGAAGCCGGGCGCCACGAAATGTCCCGCCGCGGGCAGCGGGCAGGACGCCTGCTCGAGCCGGTAGCCCTCGCGCTCGGCGCCCGCGAGCAGTTCCTCGATCCGCGCCTTCTGGCGCGCTGAGACGATGGCGCCCATGTCGGTGGACTTGTCGAGCGGATCGCCCACGCGGATCTTCTCCATCCGCGCCCGGAGCTTGGCGAGGAACCGCTCGGCGATCCCCTCCTGCAGCAGAAGCCGCGAGCCCGCGCAGCAGACCTCGCCCTGGTTGAACCAGACGCCCTCCACCACGCCTTCGACGGCGGCATCGAGATCGGCATCGGCGCAGACCACGAAGGGCGACTTGCCGCCCAGTTCGAGCGTCAGGTTCTTGCCGCTGCCCGCGGTGGCGCGGCGGATCTCGCGGCCGACGGCGGTCGAGCCGGTGAAGGCCACCTTTGCCACGCCCGGATGGCGCACGAGGAGCGCGCCGGTCTCGGCCCCGCCGTGGACGATGTTGACGACGCCCTTCGGCAGGCCGATCTCGTCGAGCATCTCGGCAAAGGCCACGGCGGTCAGCGGCGTGAGGTCGGCGGGCTTCAGCACCACCGTATTGCCCGCCGCCAGCGCCGGCGCGATCTTCCAGGCCAGCATCAGCATCGGGAAGTTCCAGGGGATCACCTGGCCGCAGACGCCGAGCGGCTCGTGGCCGGGGAACTCGCTGTCGATCGCCGCCGCCCAGCCCGCATGATGGTAGAAGTGGCGGATGGCGAGCGGCACGTCGGCGGTGCGCGTCTCGCGGATGGCCTTGCCGTTGTCGAGCGTCTCGAGGACCGAGAAGAACCGCTCGCGCTTCTGCAGGCCGCGGGCGATGGCATAGAGATGGCGCGCCCGCTCGAAGCCCGGAAGCTGCGACCAGCCGGAAAAGGCCGCGCGGGCCGCGGCGACGGCGGCCTCGATCTCGGCCTCGCCCGCGGCCGGAATGCGCGCGAGGATCTCGCCCGTGGCCGGGTTCTCGACGTCGATCGCGGCGGCCTCGGCGCCGGTGAAGGCGCCGTCGATGTAGTGCCCGAGCGCGGGCCCCCGCGCCGCAAGCCAGGCCTTCGCATCCGTCGCGGCCTCGGGGGCGGGGCCGTAATCCATGCTTTCCATGATGTCCTTGATGCTCATGTCTCAGGCCTCAGCTCAGGGCGTGGTGGTCGGCGCTGGCATAGCGCCCGGTGACGTGATGCTCGAGCTGCCGCTCGATGTCGCCGAGCAGCGTCGAGGCGCCGATGCGGAAGAGGTCGGGCCCGAGCCAGGGCCCGCCCAGTTCCTCCTTCATCAGCGCGAGCCAGGCGAGCGCGTCCTTGGCCGCGCGCAGACCGCCCGCGGGCTTGAAGCCGATGCGGACCCCCGTTCGCTCGCCATAGTCGCGCAGCGCCCGCAGCATGGTGAGCGAGACGGGCAGGGTGGCGTTCTCGATCTCCTTGCCGGTCGAGGTCTTGATGAAATCGGCCCCCGCCTGCATCGCCACCATCGAGGCGCGGTAGACGTTGGTCAGCGTCCCAAGCTCGCCCGTGGCGAGGATCGCCTTGAGGTGAGCCTCGCCGCAGGCCTCGCGCATGGCGGCGATCTCGTCGTAAAGCGCCGACCAGTGGCCGAGCAGCACATGTTCGCGCGTGATGACGATGTCGATCTCGGCGGCGCCGGCCTCGACGGCGTAGGTGATCTCGGCCAGCCGCTGCGGCAGGGGCGTGAGGCCCGCGGGGAAGCCCGTGGCGACCGAGGCGACCGGAATGCCCGAGCCTTGCAGCGCCGCGACCGCATGAGGCACCATGGTCGGATAGACGCAGACCGCGCCCGTGGTCAGGCCGATGTCGGCCACGCCCATCGCCTCGAGCAGGTCCGGCCGGACGGGCTGGCGCGCCTTGGCGCACAGGCGCCGCACCTTGCCGGGCGTGTCGTCGCCCGCAAGCGTCGTCAGGTCGATGCACTGGATCGCGCGCAGGAGCCAGGCCGCCTGATGATCCTTCTTGACGGTGCGGCCGCCGGCAAGGCTGGCCGCGCGGCGCTCGGCGGCGCTGCGGTTCACCTGGATCTCCTCGAACCAGTCGGGCGCGAAAGGGGTGCCGGGGTTCCGGGGATGGCTGTCGGGCATGGCGTGGGCCTTCATGCGGATGGGGGGAGCGTGCGGCAGAAGTCCGCGAAGACCTCGGCCGTCGCATAGGATTTCTGGGTGCCGCGCCCGGTCACGGAATGGGCGGCATAGCGCGCCGCCTGCGTGAGAGCGCCCTCGACATCGCCGGTGGCCGCAAGGAAATGGGCAAATGCGCCGATGAAGGCGTCTCCGGCGCCGGTCGTGTCCACCGGCGTCACGCGGACGGGCGGGATCCGCACCACGCCCTCGCCGGTCACGAGCCGCGCGCCGCGGCCGCCGAGCGTCACGATCACCGTGCCGATGCCGCGGGCGATCAGACTGCGCGCGGCGGCCTCGATCTCTTCCTCGCTGCCGGTGGGCAGGCCCGAGAGCAGCGCAAGCTCGGTCTCGTTCGGGACGAGGAAACTCAGGTCGCGCAGGTCGTCCACGTTGAGATCGGCCGCGGCCGGCGCCGGGTTCAGGATGGTGCGCACGCCCCATTCCGCCGCCCGCCGCACCGTATGGAGCACCGTCTCGCGCGGAACCTCCATCTGCATCAGGATCAGGTCGGCCGCGCGCAGCGTCTCTTCGGCCGCATCCACGTCGGCGGGCCGGAGATCGGCGTTGGCGCCTTTCACGATCAGGATCGAGTTCTCGCCCTGAGGGTCCACGAAGATCGGCGCCACGCCGGAGGATTTCCCCGGCACGGTGCCCACATGCGTCGTGTCGATACCCTGCTCGGCCAGGTTGCGCCGGGTGTTCTCGCCGAAGATGTCTCCGCCGACCTTGGTCACCATGGCGACCTGAGAGCCGAGCCGGGCCGCCGCCACCGCCTGATTGGCGCCCTTGCCGCCGGGGCCGATCTCGAAGTCGGGCGCCTCGACCGTCTCTCCGGGGGCGGGCATCCGCGTGATGTAGGTCACCAGATCGACCATGTTGGAGCCGACGACCGCGATGCGGCCGGGTTTCGATGCGGTCATGAATTCAGCCCTTGCGCATGGTTTCGACTTCGGCGCGGGCCACGGCCACTTCGTCCGGCCCGAGCCAGCCCAGGGTGACAGGAAAGCGCGCAACGGCGCCCGGATCCAGCAGGCGCACATGGCCCTTGGCCTTCTCGGCCGTATAGCCCTCGGGCTCACAGGTCGAGGGCAGCGCGAAGGCCGCCACCTGCGCATCGCCGTCGTTCAGGATCCAGCGCACGCAGAAGGGCAGGTCCTCGGGCCTCCAGCCGGCCGAAAAGGCGCCGCCCTCGGGCAGTTCCATCAGCATCCGGGTGCGCCCCCGGGCGTCGGTGCCGGGCTCGCGGATGTAGAAGACCTGTTCGGGGCTGTAGAGGTCCGGCTCCGACAGACGCTCCATCCGGGCGGGATGGGCGGCCAGATCCTCGAGCAGCGCGAGGAACTCAGGCGTGGGCGTCACATGTCCGGGCACCGCGCGCCGAACCTCGGTGCGGTCCGGGGTGAAGGGCGCGGCCTGAACGATCCGGGCCCCCGCCACGAAGTCGAAGTTGGCGTGGAGCATGTACATCAGCTCCATCGGGTGCGCCGAGCGGTTCTCGACCACCATCTCGACCTCGATCAGCGCGTCCTCGGCATGAAGCCGCACGCGGGGCGTGGCGCGATAGACGGGGCCGAAGCCCATGACATGATCGCGTTGCCCGCCCAGCTCCGCGAAGAGCCCGGCGGCATCGGTGCCGAAGGTCAGGTGGGCGCTGTCCATCGCCGCCACCGGCATCTCGCCATGCAGGGGATGGGTGTCCTTGGAGCCGGGCGTTCCGTTGCGCAGGACGCCCGCGTGATAGGCGAAGGCGCCGTAGGTCTCGAGGATCGAGGCGCCCGCGCGCGGCCAGTCGAAGGCGTTGCCCATCGTCAGGCGGCGCCCGTCGAACCTCGCGTCCCAGATCATCTGGCCGAGGAAGGGCAGGAGCGTCACCTCGCCCCGCGGATTGGCCAGCCTCAGCGCCTCGACGCCCGACGGGTAGCGGAAGGCCGTGGCGGTGAAGCCGGACCCTTCGGCGATCCGACGCTCGCCCCGGCCGGGGAAGGCGTCGCGGGGCAGGGGGATACGGATCTCGGTCATTTCCGTGACCTCAGGTAGTTGATGGCAATGACGATGACGAGGAAGGCGCCCCAGACGGCGTCGATCAGGAAGTTCGACACCCGCATGATCTGAAGGCCCGACGAGAGCAGCATGAGCGCCACGAGCGCAAGCAGCACGCCCAGAACCCGGCCCTTGCCTCCGGCGGGGTTGGTGCCGCCGAGGACCGCGATCAGCACCGCCTGCAGCAGGTAGGAGGCGCCGAAATCCGCCTTGGCCGAGTTGGTCCGCCCCGACAGGAGCACCCCCGCCACGGCCGCCAGCATCCCCGTCAGCATGTAGCTGTAGAGGATCATCCGCCCCGACCGGATGCCGGCGAAGACGGCGGCGCGCGGGTTTGTGCCCATCAGCATCAGGTTCACGCCGAGCGTGGTCCGCGCAAGCAGGACCGCCACCAGCCCCGCCACCACGATCAGCACCCAGAGCGGGGTGGCGAGGCCAAGGATCTTGCCGGTTCCGATCCAGGCCCAGGTCTCGGGGAAGCCCGTGATGGCCGGACCCCCGGTCAGGACGAGCGCGAGGCCCGCGAAGATCTGCCCCGTGCCGAGCGTGGCGAGGATCGGGATGATGCGGAGGCGCGCGATCAGCACCCCGTTCAGCCCGCCCGCAGCGAGCCCGACCGTCAGCGCGATCAGCACCGCCGCCGCCGTATGGAGGACAAGCCCCGCACCGCCCGCGGCGGCGGCCTCGCTCACGGCCGGAATGCGGAAATAGACGCCCGCCACGATGGCCGCGAGGTTTGCCACGCCGACGATCGACAGGTCGATCCCCCCCGTCAGCATCGCGATCATCATGGCGATGGAGAGGATGCCGAGTTCCGGCGCGATGTAGGTCAGCGACTCGAAATTGTAGTAGCGCAGGAACTTGTCGGGGTTCAGCGCCGTCATCGCGACGAAGATCAGCAGTGTGATGACGATGAGTTGCGCCACCGCCGCGTCGCGCCCGAGAAGGCGGCTCAGCAGGGGGCGGGTTTCGGTGTCCGAGGCCATGGCGTTCCCCCCTCAGGCCAGCTTCTTGCGGTCGCGCCAGGCGGTGATCGCGGTGGCGGCGACGATGATGAGGCCCACGACAACCCGCTGCCAGGTCGTGTCCACCTTGAGCAGGATCAGCGAGTTCTTGACCATCACCAGCATGAACACCCCGATCAGCGTGCCCACGACCGACCCGCGGCCGCCGAAGATCGAGGCGCCGCCCAGCACCACGGCCGCGATCACGTCCAGCTCAAGCCCCTGGAAGTCGCGCGGGTTGGCCTGCCAGATCATCGACGTATGCAGCATCCCCGCAAAGCCTGCGAGCAGCCCCGCGAGGCAATAGACGAACCAGATCGTCCGGCGGGTGTTGAAGCCGGCGCGGCGGGCGGATTCCGCATCCGTCCCGTAGGCATAGACCGAGCGGCCGATCATCGTGTGCCGCAGCAGCAGATGCATGACGAGCGCGATGCCGAGATAGACCAGCACCATCGCGGTAAGCCCGTAGGTCGCCCCGTTCGCGGCCTGCACGGTCATCAGGTCGTGCCGGCCGAACTCGATCAGCTCCTTTGGCATCTTGTTGATGTTGACGATGGAGCTGCCCAGAAGCCCCAGCACCAGGCCGCGCACGATCGAGGCCGTGCCCAGCGTCACGATCAGCGGGATCATCCGGAACCGCTCGATGATGAAGGCGTTGAAGCCGCCCAGCACAAGGCCGATCCCCGCGGCCGCGATGAAGGGCACAAGGACGCCGTTGTAGTTCAGCTCGACCATGGCGCGCACGACGATGTAGAGCGCCGCCACCGCGATGGCCGGAAACGAGACGTCGATGCCGCCCGAGATCATCACGAGCAGCACGCCGAGCGCCATGATGCCGATGACGACGTTCGACTTGGCCAGGCTGAAGAGGTTGTCGAGGCCCCAGAAGGCCGGGTTCACGAGGCCGATCAGCACCATCGCGGCCAGAAGCACGAGGGCGATCACGAATTCGGTGGACTGCAGGATCTTCATCGGACGCTCAGTTCAGTGTCTTGAGGGCATCGTTGATCCGGTCCTCGGTCATCCCGGACCCATCCAGATCGGCGACGAAACGTCCACGGTGCATGACGTGGATGCGGTTGCAGTTGGTGACGAGCTCGGGCACGTCGTCCGAGATCATCACCACACCCAGCCCCTCGCGCTGCGCGAGGTCGCGGATGATGCGGTGGATCGTGGCCTTGGAGCCCACATCCACGCCCACCGTCGGCCCGTTCAGGATCAGCACGCGCGCGCCGGTCAGGAGCCAGCGGCCGAGCATCACCCGTTGCGCGTTGCCGCCCGACAGGTTGCCCACCGCCGTCTCGGGCGAGGGGGCCGCGATCTGCATGTCGCGGAACATGCCCAGCGTCCTGTCGCGCACGGCGGCGCGGTCGAGGAAGGGCCCGCGGCGCAGCCGCTCGAGGATCGAGACCACGAGGTTGCGCTCGATCGATTGCGGCAGGAACAGCCCTTCGGTCAGCCGGTCCTCGGGCACATAGGCAATGCCGAGGGCGATGGCCTCCTGCACCGAGTGGGGATGGACCTCGCGGCCCTCGAGCCGGATGGTGCCGGTCATCCTGGGCTCCATGCCGAAGAGCGCGCGGGCAAGCTCGGTGCGCCCCGACCCGATCAGGCCCGAGATGCCCACGATCTCGCCGGGGCGGAGCGACAGGTCGATGCCCTGCACACTGCCCGGCACCGACAGTCCGCGGACCTCGAGCAGCGGCGGGCCCGGCGGCAGGGCGGGTCGGTAGGGATCGTCGGTGAGCGCGAGGCCGGTCATCGCGTGGGTGATCGCGGCCTCGTCAAAGTCGGCCATCGGCCCTTCGGCCACCTTGCGGCCGTTGCGGAAGACGGTCAGCCGCTCGGAAATCTCGAGCATCTCGCGCATCTTGTGGCTGACGAAGAGGATGGCGATGCCCTGCGCCTGCAGGTCGCGCACGATGGCGAAGAGCGCATCGACCTCGTGGCGGGTAAGCGCGGTGGTGGGCTCGTCCATGATGATGAGCCGAGCGCGGGCCAGGATCGCGCGCGCGATGGCCACGATCTGCCGGCCGGAGGTGGGCAACGTGCCCACTTCGGCATCGGGGTCGATGTCCACGCCGATCCGGCCCAGCACCTCGCGCGCCATGCTGCGGGCGCGGCGCCAGCCCATCCGGCGGCGCCCCTCGAGCACATAGGTGTTGAGCGCAAGGTTCTCGGCCACCGTCAGGTTTCCGAACAACGAGAAGTCCTGGTAGATCACCTGCACGCCATGCTGCACGGCCCGGATCGGGTCGAGCCGGCCCACCGGGCGGCCGTCGATCAGGATCTCGCCCTCGTCCGGCGTGTAGATGCCCGACATCACCTTGATGACGGTCGATTTCCCCGAGCCGTTCTCGCCGGCGAGGCAATGAATCTCGCCGGGGCGGATCTCCAGCGACACGCCGTCCAGCGCGCGCACGCCGCCAAAGCGCTTGCCGATGTGTCTCAGCTCGATGAGGGTGTCCGACATGGCCTGCCCATGCTGTCAGGGAAGGGAAGGGGCCCCTGAGGAGCCCCTTCGCGACGCGATCCGGGAGGATCGCGGTCCGATCAGAAGTCGTAGTCGGCCATGTTGTCCTTGGTCACGCCCACCCAGCCCGCGCCATAAAGCAGATGCGGGTTGGCCTCGTCCGGCGCGATGAGATCCTCATAGCCGGTGAGGCCGAGGTTCAGGCCCGGCTTGATCTCGTCCTTCTTGCCCTCGAGCGCCGCCACCGCGAGCATGTTCATCGCATAGCCCGCGACGGCCGGATCCCAGAACTGGATGTACTGGATGTCGCCGTTCTGCAGATATTCGCCCGCGACCGACGGCAGGCCCGTGCCCGCGAAGAAGACCTTGTCCTTCAGCCCGCTCTCGGCGATCAGGCGACCGGCCCCGGCCGAGGTCGGCATCGGCGCGCCGAGGATCCCGGTGATGTCGGGATAGGTGGTCATCGCTTCCTTGAGCTTGGTGTAGTCGATGGCCGCATCGTCGGCGGTTTCCAGACGATCACCCACGAGGCTCATCTCGGGGTAGTTCTCCTTCTGGTAGGCCACCGCGCCGTCGATCCATTCCATCTGGCTCTTCGAGGTGAGCGAGCCGACGGTGGCGACATACTGACCCTTCTCGCCCATGGATTTGGCGAGTTCCTTCATCAGGTTCGCGCCATAGGCGAGGTTGTCGAACGCCTCGAGGTCGAAGTCGGTGTTCTGGATGTTCGAGGCCTCGTGGGTGATGACCACGATGCCGCGGTCACGCGCCTTCTTCAGCACCGGCTCCACCGCCTCGACCGAGAAGGGCACCACGCAGATCGCATCGACCCCCTGCGCGATCAGGTTCTCGATCAGCTGCACCTGCGCCGCGGCGTCGGCCTGACTCGGGCCCACCATCCAGACGTCATGGCCCGTGTCGCCCTTGAACTGGTCGATGCCGTCGCGCATCCGGTCGAACCAGGCGATGCCGTCCACCTTCACGACGGTGGCAATGCTGTATTCCTTGCCGTCGGCGGTGGCGATCAGGTCCTGGTTGACCTTCGACACATCCACGATGTCTTGCGCCACGGCCGGAGCGGCCAGAGCCGTCAGCGCCAGCGCCGCCGACGTCAGCAGAATCTTCATCCGAATTCCTCCCTCGGGAACAGGGCGGCGCGCTTCCTCCTCGCGTCGTCCTGCGGTTGCGAATATTGATCGAATCTCGTCAATATGATCTTATTCATTCAAAACTGGAGCATGGCTGTCAATCCAAAGTTTGATATGCGATGGCGGCGACGGCAGGAGGTGCAAGTGGCAAGACCATCAGGCAGGACCGGGAGGATCGCGGCGCTTGGCGAGCTGTGCCGAGCCGGGGCCATCCTGCATATCGGCGAAGCCGCACGGCAGATCGGCGCCTCCGAGATCACGATCCGGCGCGACCTGAGCGGCGGAGAGGGCGGGCTCGTCTGCCTTGGCGGCTACGTCATGCGCGCCGCCGAAGGGGCCGAAGGCTATTCGCTGACCAAGGCCGAAGCCTCGGAGGCCGACGCCAAGGAGGCGCTGGCCGGACGCGCGGCCGCGCTGATCGAGCCGGGCGACACGATCTTCCTCGATTGCGGCACGACCACGCCCCATCTCGCCGCCAAGGTGCCGCCGAACGCGCGCGTGACGGTGGTGACGCAGGCGCTGAACATCGCCGAGCGGGTGGCGCGGCTGCCGGGCGTGACGCTGATCCTGCTGGCGGGGATCTACCACCCCGAAACGGCGAGCTTCTCTTCGGACGAGGCGGTGGCGATGCTCGGGCGGATCAACATCACCAAGGGCTTCTTCTCGGCCGCGGGCGTGCATGAGACCGAGGGCGTGACCTGCTTCCACTTCCACGAGGTGCCGGTGAAGCGGGCGGCCATCGCCCGGTCGCGGCAGCGGTATCTGGTCTGTGATGGATCGAAATGGGGCAGGCTGCGGCCGGCCACCTACGCGCGGCTCGACGAGTTCACCGACTGGATCGGCGCTCCCCCCCGGGCGGCCTGAGGCGCGGCCGGTCTCGTGAAGGGGCCGCAAGGCACGCGGCCCCCGAGGCGGCTCAGGCGCCGGCGTCCAGCTTGTCCTGTGTCCGGGTCTCGAAGTCCGAGGCCGCGTGCCGCTCGTGCAGTTGCTCGTCGAGCGGGCCCGAGGTGCGGTTGACCATCCGCCCGCGCCGGACCGCCGGCCGGGCAAAGAGCTGGTCGGCCCAGCGGTTCACATGGCGATATTCGTGGGTGGACAGGAACCGGCCGGCATCGCCATAGATCCAGCCCTTCGCCAGCGCGCCATACCAGGGCCAGACCGCCATGTCGGCGATCGTGTAGTCGCTGCCTGCGAGATACTCGTTGTCGGCCAGCCGCCGGTCGAGCACGTCGAGCTGCCGTTTGGCCTCCATCGCGTAGCGGTCGATGGCGTAGCGGATCTTCACCGGCGCATAGGCGTAGAAATGGCCGAAGCCGCCGCCTAGGAACGGCGCCGAGCCCATCTGCCAGAAGAGCCACGACAGCGTCTCGGCCCGTGCCGCCCCGCCCGCGGGCAGGAAGGCTCCGAACGTCTCGGCCAGATGCATCAGGATCGCACCGGACTCGAACAGGCGCACCGGCTCGGGACCCGAGCGGTCGAGCAGGGCGGGGATCTTCGAGTTCGGGTTGAGCGCGACGAAGCCCGAACCGAACTGGTCGCCCTTGCCGATCTCGATCAGCCAGGCATCATATTCCGCGCCCGCATGGCCCGCCTCGAGCAGCTCCTCGAACAGGATCGTGACCTTCTGCCCGTTCGGGGTGCCCTGCGAGTAAAGCTGGAACGGATGCTTGCCGACGGGCAGTTCGCGCTCGTGCGTGGCGCCTGCCGTGGGCCGGTTGATGTTGGCAAAGCGCCCGCCATTCCCCGGCTCCCAGGTCCAGACCTCCGGCGGCGTGTAGTCGGATGGATCGCTCATGCTTGCTCCTGCGGTGCCGCGGCGGACGAGCCGCCGCCGGAAAGGGTGGACGACGGAGGGGCGCCCGTCGGGTGGTGGAAGGGGCAATCCTCGCCCAGCTCCGGTGCGGGTGCAACCGCCTCCTGTCCGACATCGCCGCCCTCCGCCGCTGTCCGGTATCCGACAATGGTCGGGGCCTTGCGCCGATCGAACCGCACCGGCGCAACGAAATCAGGGGTTGGCACGGGCGATGCTTCCCGCTGTAGTGTCGGACTACATAACGGAGGGCTGACATGACGGACGAGGATCTTCGCGGCGCCCTGATCCTGCAAAGGGGCGGCCTGCCGCGGATGGGCGGCGAGCGCATCCGGCTTCTGCGCGCGATCGGCGATCAGGGGTCGATCTCGGGCGCGGCGCGGGCGGTGGGGCTGTCCTACAAGGCGGCCTGGGACGCGGTGGCCGCGATGAACAACCTCTTCGCCACGCCCCTCGTCCGCGCGGCACCGGGTGGCCGGGCGGGCGGCGGCGCGACCATCACGCCAGCCGGAGAGCGCGTCATCGCCACCTTTGCCGCCGTCGAAGACGGCCTTGCCCGCGTCGTGAACGCGCTCGAGGCAGGTCTCGGAGGGCCCGACACGTCCCTCAACCCACTCTGGAGCCTCTTCATGAAGACCAGCACCCGCAACGTCTATCGCTGCACGGTCACCAAGGTCACCGAAGGCGCGGTGAGCGCCGAGGTGACGATGGATCTTGCCGACGGGCAAACCCTCACCGCCACCATCACCGAGCGCAGCGCCGAGGATCTGGGCCTGGCCCCCGGCACCGAGGTCTTTGCCCTGATCAAGTCGAGCTTCGTGATCCTCGCGGCGGGCGACGCGCCGGGACGGATGTCGGTGCGCAACCGGCTGACGGGCTCGGTCGCCAGCCGCCAGGACGGGGCGGTGAACTCGGAAATCGTGCTCGACCTCGGCGGCGGCAAGACCATGGCCGCGATCATCACACTGGAAAGCGCGCGCGAACTGAACCTGCAACCCGGCGACCGCGCCACCGCGCTCGTCAAGGCGAGCCACGTCATTCTGGCGATGCCGTGATGCTTCGGAAAAGGACGAACCCCATGAACCTCCGCCTGCCCCCCCTGCGCGCGGCGCTCGCCGCGACCCTTGCCGCGGCGCTTCTGGCCGCCCCCGCCGGTGCCGGCGAGACCCTGGCCGCCGTCGCCGCCAACTTCACCGAACCCGCGGCCGAGATCGCCGCGGCCTTCACCGCCGCCACCGGCCATACCGTGAGCTTCAGCTTCGGCCCCGCGGGGCAGTTCTACACCCAGATCGCGCAGGGGGCGCCGTTCGAGGTGTTTCTCTCGTCCGATCAGACGCGCCCGGAGAAGGCCGAGGCCGAGGGGCTGGCCGTTCCCGGCACGCGCTTCACCTACGCCATCGGCGCGCTGGTGCTGTGGAGCGCCGACCCCGCGCTGATCGACGGCACGGAAGGCGCGCTGCGCCGCCCCGACCTTGCCCATGTCGCCATCGCCGATCCCGCCGCCGCCCCCTACGGGGCCGCGGCCGTCGAGACGATGCAGGCGCTGGGGCTGTACGACACGCTCAGGCCGAGGCTGGTGACCGGCAAGAGCATCAGCCAGGCGCACCAGTTCGTGGCCACCGGCAACGCGCCTGTGGGGTTTGTCGCGCTCAGCCAGGTGATTTCGGAGGACAAGGGCTCGCGCTGGAGGGTGCCGTCCGAGCTGCACGCCCCGATCCGGCAGGATGCGGTGCTGCTGAAGGCGGGCGAGACCAGCGAGGCCGCCCGCGCCTTCCTCGATTTCCTGCGGACGCCCGAGGCGCGCGCGATCATCGAACGCTACGGCTACACGCTGGAGGACTGACCCATGACCGAGGCAGCCCCGCTGTTCGACGCGGCGATGATCGAGACGATCTGGCTCACGCTGAAGCTGGCCGTGATCTCGACGGCGGTGCTGCTGCTGGTCGGCACGCCGCTGGCCTGGTGGCTGTCGCGCGCGGGCGGTCTCTGGAAGGAGATCGTGGCCACGATCGTCGCCCTCCCCATCGTGCTGCCGCCCACCGTGCTCGGCTTCTACCTGCTGATCGCGATGGGCCCGGCCTCGCCGCTGACCGCGCTGCTGGGCCGCAAGCTGTCCTTCACCTTCGAGGGGCTGGTGGTGGGATCGGTGATCTACTCGCTGCCCTTTGTCGTGAACCCGATCCGCAACGCCTTCGAGGCGATGGGGCCGCGCCCGATGGAGGTGGCGGCGACGCTCAGGGCCTCGCCGCTGGATGCCTTCTTCACCGTGGCGCTGCCCTTGGCCCTGCCGGGGATCTTCACCGGCGCGATCCTCGGCTTTGCCCATACGGTCGGCGAGTTCGGCGTGGTGCTGATGATCGGCGGCGGCATTCCGGGCCAGACCAAGGTGCTGTCGGTCACGATCTTCGACTATGTCGAGACGCTGCAATGGGGCAAGGCGCATGTGCTGGCGGGCGGGATGCTGGCGATGTCCTTCCTCGTGATCCTCGCCATGCTGCTGATCGAGCGGCGACTGAAAGGGGCGCGGCGATGATCGAGGCGGACTTTCGCGGCCGGCTGGGCGGCTTTGATCTTGCGGCGCGCTTCACCGTGCCGGGGCGCGGGATCACGGCGCTCTTCGGCCCTTCGGGCTGCGGCAAGACCAGCGTGCTGCGCGGCATGGCGGGGCTGATGCGGCTGCCCGGCTCGCGCCTCGCCGTCAATGGCGAGGTCTGGCAGGAGGGTCGCCGCTTCCTGCCGCCTCATCGCCGCGCGATCGGCTATGTCTTTCAGGAGGCGAGCCTTTTCTCCCATCTTTCGGTCGAGCAGAACCTGCGCTTCGGCCTGCGCCGGTCGGGGGCCGAGGCGCGGATCGGGATGGAGGAGGTGATCGCCCTTCTGGGCATCGCGCCGCTTCTCGACCGGCCCACCGCCATGCTGTCGGGGGGCGAGCGGCAGCGCATCGCCATCGGTCGGGCGCTCCTGTCCCAGCCGCGGCTTCTGCTGATGGACGAGCCGCTGTCGGCGCTCGACCGCTTCTCGAAGGACGAGATCCTGCCCTATCTCGAGCGGCTTCATGCGGCGCTGTCGATCCCGGTGCTCTACGTCAGCCACGACATCGCCGAGGTCGAGCGGCTGGCCGACACGCTGGTGCTGATGGAGGCGGGCCGGGTGCGCGCCGCGGGGCCGATCGCCGACCTGCTGGCCGACCCCTCGCTGCCGCTGATCCGGTTGCCGAACCCGGCGGCGGTGGTGGACGGGCGGGTGGTGGCGACCGATCCGGCCTACGGGCTGACGGAGGTCGAGGTGCCGGGCGGACGGCTGATGGTGCCCGGCTGTCTCGGCGCGCCGGGCACTTGCTGCCGGCTGCGGATCCCGGCCAGCGACGTGAGCCTCGGCCGCGGGATGCCCGAGGATACGACGATCCTGAACGCGCTGCCCGCCCGGATCGAGGGCGCCGAAGAGGGCGCCGGCCACCAGATGACGGTGCGCCTGTCGCTCGGGGAGCGGGGCGGCGGTGCGGCCATCCTCGCCGGGATCTCGCGCCTCTCGTGGGACCGGCTGGCGCTTCGCCCCGGCGAGCAGGTGGTGGCGCGGCTCAAGGCCGTGGCGCTGGCCCATCCCGAAGAATGACCGGGAGACCGCGCCCCGTTTCCGGGGTCAGCAGATCCGGGGGAGCTGCTCGCCCACCAGCATGTCCACGATCCGGCTTCCGCCGAAGGCCGTCGTCATGCGCACCTGCCCCGGATGGTCGGCGACCGCCCGGCCGATGGCGCAGGCGCCCCTGCCTTCGGGCAAGGCACGCATCGCCGCAAGCGCAGCCTCTGCCTCCGCCTCGGGGACGAAGATCACCAGCCGGCCTTCGTTCGCCAGATAGAGCGGATCGAGGCCGAGGATCTCGCACACGCCGCGGACCTCCTCGCGCAGCGGCAGCGCCACCTCGTCGATGACGATGCCCGCGCCCGACGCTTCGGCCATTTCGTTCAGCACCGCGGCGATCCCGCCCCGTGTTGCATCGCGGGCGCCACGGGCGTTCGGCGCCGCCGCCAGCACCGCCTCCATCAGATGCCCGAGCCCGGCGCAATCCGAGACGATATCGGCCGAGAGCGCGAGATCCCCGCGCGCGGCGAGGATCGTGGCGCCGTGATCGCCCAGAACGCCGTTGACCAAGGCCACATCGCCCAAGCGGACCGCACCGGCCGACAGCTCGCGCCCCGCCGGGATCACGCCCACGCCCGAGGTCGTCACGAAGAGGCCGTCCGCCGCCCCGCGGCCGACCACCTTGGTGTCGCCCGTCACGATGCGCACCCCGGCCAGTTCGGCCTCGTGCGCCATCGAGGCCACGATCCGGCGCAGGAGCGCGATCTCGGTCCCCTCCTCGATGATGAAGGCGGCCGAGAGCCAGAGCGGCCGCGCGCCCCCCACCGCTAGATCATTCACCGTGCCGCAGACCGCGATCTTGCCGATGTCGCCGCCGGGAAACTCCAGCGGCGTCACCACGAAACTGTCGGTCGTGAAGGCAAGCCGCGCCCCCGGTTCGGCCAGCGCCGCCGCCGTCAGCCGTGCCTGATCCTCCATTCCCGGTGGTTCGAAGACCGAGGTGAAGACCTCCTCGATCAGATCGCGCATCGCCTGTCCGCCGCCGCCATGGGCGAGGGTGACACGGGTGTCCCTCAGAGCCATTGTCTCACTTCCAATATCATCCGTGGCCACCCTATTCGGCGGCCAGCCCCCGCGCGCCGCCATACTGCCAGTAGGCCGCGCATGCGCCCTCGGAGGACACCATCAGCGCGCCGAGGGGCATCTCGGGCGTGCAGCCGCGCCCGAACTGCGGGCAGGCGGTGGGCTTGATCCGCCCCGTCATCACCGCGCCGCAGGCGCAGCCTTCGGGCTCTGGCTGGGGCGCCCGGCCTGCGCCATAGCCGACGCCGAACCTGCGCTCGGCGTCGAAGACGGCGTAGGTTTCGCGGATGCGCAGGCCCGAGGCATCGATCTCGCCCAGACCCCGCCACTCGAAGCTCGGCCGCCGCTCATAGACATCCGCGATCGCGGCAAGGCTCACCGGATTGCCATGCTCAGGCACCACGCGGGCATACTGGTTTTCGACCTCCGCCCGGCCCTCGGCGATCTGGGTCAGCACCATCAGGACCGATTGCAGCAGGTCGGTCGGCTCGAACCCCGCCACCACGATCGGCTTGCCGTAATCGCGCGGGATGAAGTCGTAGGGGTGGGTGCCGATCACCATGCTCACATGGCCCGGCCCGATGAAGCCGTCGAGCATCATGTCGGGATCGTCGAGCAGGGCGCGGATCGGCTCGGGCACCGTGATATGGTTGCAGAAGACGCTGAAGTTGCGCAGATCCTCGCGCGCCGCCTGCTGGATCGGGAGCGCCGTGGAGGGCGTCGTGGTCTCGAATCCGAGACCGAAGAAGACCACCTCGCGCCCCGGATTGCGCCGCGCGAGTTCCAGCGCGTCGAGCGGCGAATAGACCATGCGGATGTCGGCCCCCCGCGCCTTGGCCTGCAGAAGCGAGCCGCGCGCGCCCGGCACGCGCATCGCATCGCCGAAGGTGGTGAAGATCACCTCCGGCCGCTCGGCGATCGCGATGCATTCGTCCACCCGGCTCATGGGCAGGACGCACACCGGGCAGCCGGGGCCGTGGATGAATTCGATCCCCTCGTGCACCAGCTTGTCGAGGCCGTAGCGGAAGATCGCATGGGTATGGCCGCCGCAGATCTCCATGATGTGCACCGGCCGCTCCCGGCGGGCGCCGAGCCGGTCGGCCTGCGCCGAGATGGCGGCAATCAGCGACTTTGCCAGCGCCGGGTCGCGGAACTCCGAGGCGAACTTCATGCGCGTTCCTCCAGCGCGCGGGCGCCTTCGGCCATGGCCTCGAGCGCCTCCTGCGCCTCGCCGAGATCGCGCAGCGCCTCAAGCGTTCTTTCGGCCTCGTCCTCGTCGATCAGGCTCATGGCAAAGCCCACATGGATCAGCGCCCAACGGCCGACCAGCCCCTCCAGCGGACCCTCGGCCACGCAGGCGACGCTGACCTCGCGGCGCACGCCCGAGACCTCGGCCATCGCCATCAGGCGGTCCGCGTCGGTGATGGCCGTGATGCGGCCGGGAATGCCGAGGCACATGTCAGTCTTCCTCCTCTTCGGCGGCCAGCCGGCCCGCGGGGTCGGCGATGCCATAACGGTCGAGCTTTGCCCGCAGGCCGACGCGGCTCAGCCCCAGTTCTGCGGCCGCGCGGCTCTTGTTCCAGCGCTGGCGCGTGAGGGTCTCGCGCAGGATGCGCATCTCGATCAGCTCCACGCGGTCCTTCAGCGTGCCGTCGGCGGTCAGGACGGCCTCGGCCGACCGATCGGCGCCGCCTTCCGCGGGCGGGGCCTGCAGGATGGGCCGCGAGATCAGGTCCGCCCCCAGCACCCGGCCCTGCGCGAAGACCAGCATCCGCAGGACCTCGTTCGACAGCTCCCGCAGGTTGCCGGGCCAGTCGTAATTCTCGAGGAACTCCAGCGCCGCCGGCTCGATGTCGTGGACGGGCTTGCCATGCTGCGCCGACAGCTCGGCCAAGAGCGACTGCGCAAGGATCGCCACGTCGCCGCGGCGCGCGCGCAAGGGGGGCACCGCGATCTCTCCGGCCGAGAGCGCATAGTAGAGATCGGCGCGGAACCGGCCCTCGGCGACCAGACCCTTGAGGTCGCGGTGCGAGCCCGCGATCAGGCGCAGGTTGGTGGTCAGCGTCTCCTGCCCGCCCACCGGACTGAAGGCGCCCGAGGACAGCATCCGCATCAACGCCATCTGCAACGCGGGCGAGGCGCTGTCGATCGCCCCGAGATAGAGCGTGCCGCGGTCTGCCTTCTGCGCCAGACCGATCCGGGCCGTGTTGCCGGCCGAGACCCCGCGCTTGGCCCCGAAAAGCTCGATGGCCGCCAGCTCATCCGGCACGCCCTGCAGGTTGAACTCGTGGAACGGCCGGTCCGACCGGAGCGACCCGTAATGCATCGCCCGCGCCAGCTGGGCCTTGCCCGTCCCCGGCTCGCCCGTCAGCAGCACCGGCACGTCGAAGCTTGCGAACTGGCGCGCGGCGCTGACCACCGCGTTGATCGGCGACGAGGGGGAGCGCAGGATCGTCTCGAAGCCCATCCCCTCGCGCAGCGCCCGCCGCCGCTTCTCCAGCCGGTTCTCGACGGTCGAATTGAGAAAACGCATCTCCAGCGCCAGCCGCTCGTTCTCGCGGGCGAGCTGGAAGAGCCGTGCCGCGCTCCGCGTGGCCATCACCAGCTGGTCCGGGATCCAGGGTTTGGTCAGGAACTGGTGGATGCCGGCCTCGTTGATGGCCGCCACCATGGCCGAGGCGTCGGTGTACCCCGTGAGGATGATGCGAACCGTCTCGGGCCAACGCTCGCGCACCTGGGCGAGAAAGGCGACGCCGGTCATGCCCGGCATCCTCTGGTCCGAGATCACGACCTGCACCCACTGATCCTCGAGGATCTTCAGGCCCTCTTCGGCCGACGGGGCCGTGGCGATGTCGAACTCGTCCTCGAGCGCCATGCGCATCGCGGAAAGCGCGTGCGGCTCGTCATCGACCAGAAGGATCAGCGGACGCGAACCCATCAGCGGCGCAACCCGAGCATCTTCGCCGCGCGGCGGGCGGACAGCCATTTCACCCAGGTCTCCAGTCCCTCGCCGGTGCGGGCCGAGACGCGCAGGATCTCGATCGTCGGGTTGACCCGGCGCAGGTTCGCTTCGTAAAGATCGAGGTCCACCTCGCAGTAGGGCGCAAGATCGACCTTGTTCAGGATCGCAAGCCGGGCCGCAGTGAACATGTCGGGATATTTCAGGGGCTTGTCCTCACCTTCGGTGACGGACAGGATCGCGACCTTGGCATCCTCGCCCAGATCGAAGGCCGCCGGGCAGACGAGATTTCCGACATTTTCGATGAAGAGGTGGGATCCGGGGACGAGGCGCAGATCCTCCATCGCGTGACCGACCATATGCGCGTCAAGATGGCAGCCCTTGCCGGTGTTCACCTGGATCGCGGGCGCCCCCGTGGCGCGAATGCGGTCGGCGTCGTTGCTGGTCTGCTGGTCGCCCTCGATCACGGCCAGCGGACAATCCCCAAGCATTGAAATGGTTTTGTACAGAAGCGTGGTCTTGCCCGATCCGGGCGAGGAGACGAGGTTGACCGCATGGATGCCAAGCTCTCGCAGCCGGTGCCGATTGGCCATCGCGTGAATGTTGTTCTTGGACAGGATATCCGTCTCGACCTCGATCAGCCGCTCCTGGCTCAGGCCGGGGACGCTGACACCGGCGGGGCCGAGGCCGTGATGATGGTGGTTTGCGTGACGGGGACTGTGACCCGCCTCGAAGGTAACCTCGCCGCTGCAACCGCAAACCGTGCACATCACTGAACCTCCATGTCCTTGATCCGCATTTCGTCGCCCGAAATGGGCATGAGCTTGCCGCCGCCGCAGCGCGGGCAGGGGTCGAAGCGGTCGGCGATCTCGACCTCTTCGGCGCAGTCGTAGCACATCGCGCGGCCCGGAAGATGGGTGATCTCGAGCCGCGCGCCCTCGGCCGGGCCGCCGCGCATCACCACGTCGAAGGCAAAGGTCAGGGCCGCAGGCTCGACCCCGGCGAAACGGCCGATCTCGAGCCGGAGAACCCGGACCGAAGCGAAGCCGTGGGCCCGCGCCTGATCCTCGACGATGCCGCGGATCCCCTCGCAGATCGACATCTCATGCATCGGCAGCCTCCGTCACGCGGGCGGGCACGCAGGGATCGAGAATGGCGAGCAGGATCGGGGCAAGGCGGGCCTTGTCGGCGGGCAACGCGAAAAGGCTTTTCTCCAGCACCCCGCCGCGGGTGAGAAGATGGTCCGTCGGGGTCGTGCGCTCGAAGCCGGTGATCACGCCGCCCTCTGCGCGCGCGCGCAGGACATAGGTGCCCCGCGCGGCCGGCACCAGGGCGGTGCCATCGGGCAGCCGGACCGGCAGGGGCGCATCCGTGCGGTCCGCAAGGCGGCCCATCGCGCGCCAGAGCGGCCCGCGGCCCCAGCGGTCTGCCACCGCGCGCAGGGTGGGATGAGCCTCTCGCCGCGCGGACGGAGAATTGTCGCATGCGCAGGCGCTGATGCCGCGCGCGGACTCGTAAGCGGGCAGGTCGCAGGCGGCCTCGCCCGGCGCGAACAGGTCGGCCAGGCGCGCGAACAGCGGGTGCCGCGACAGCCAGCCATCCAGATCGCAGGGTTCCGGCAGATCGCCTTCGGGCTCGCCCGGCAGGCCAAGCATCATCGGCCAGATCACCGAGAGCTTCAGCCGGTGTTCGCGCCGGATCTCCTGCTCCAGATCGGCATGCGCAGGAAGGGGCAGACCGAGGGCCAGCCGCACCGCCGTCGCTTGCGCCACAGGGCAGAGGTTGAAGATCCGCGGCAGAAGGTCGGCCGCGGCCTCGGGGCTGCGGCCCAGCATCAGCGCCCCGATCGGCAACGCCGGTGAGACCGCGATCTCCGGCCCTCTGGATCCGAGGCTTATGGAGACGGAGCCCATCATCACGCGTCCGAGATGCCAGCGGTGATGACGGCCCTGCGACTGGGCTCCGGCGCTGGCGGCGGGGCAAGTTCCGCCTCGCGCGCTTCACGGATATCCGCGGCGCGATCGCTGTCGGCCCGGTTCTCCGCATCGAACAGCGCCACCATCACGGCCCGCGCGACCTCCACCGCCTGAAGCTGGCTGAAAAAATCGTTCATCGGCGAGAAGAGCGAGCAGGCCTTGTAGCCGCCGACCGCCGGCCGGACGTTGTGAATGAACTCGTAGCTGCCCGAGGGGAACAGGACATGCTCTTTCGCACCCGCGGCCAGCGCGCCCCAATCCTCTCCCTCTGCGGGCAGCAGGATCAGGTTCATGAACCACGGCGCAACCAGCACGCCCAGAGGCCGCCCCTCGTGCAGCATGAAGCCCACCGCCTCGACATGCAGCGAACGGTTCGACAGCGGCACGTCGCGCATGCGGGAGTGCCAGATCTCCTCGAAGTCCGAGACCAGCCGCGCCACGCGGTCCGCCATGAAGGAGCCGGGGTCGGACAGGACCATGAACTGGTTTTTCGGGGCCGAGCAGTTCGGGCAGGACCAGTCTTCGGGCAAGGCGGAAAAGGGAGTGCCGGGCAGGATCTGGCGGAAATCGTCGCCCTGTCCGGGGTCATAGGGTGTCCAGCAGACCTTGCATTCCATCATGGCCGCCGGGCTGATCCGGTCGTTCGCGCCGAGGTAGGATCCTTCGAAGCCGCTCACCGGATCGCCTCCAGCACCTCGAGGATGCGGGCGCCGCTGTCGGCCAGATCTTCCTGCGCCGCCAGGGCGACCTCCGGCATCAGCGTCACCTCGAACGTGTCGAGGATCAGCGTGTCCATCGAGTTGAAATACTGCACGCGCCAGACCTGCGGCACGGCGGTCGCCGTCACCCGGCAGTTGCCATAGCCGCGCGACAGGATCGTGACCGCACCCTTGCCAAGCATCCGGTCGAGCCAGGCCAGATCCTCCTCGGTGTGCGGAAGGAGGCTGAGGTTCACGACCCATGGATCGTCTCCGGCCTGCCAAGTGACGGATTTCTCGAGCAGTTCGGCCAGAAGGGCAGGGGCGTTCACCACCCCCTGAGGCCGGTCTCCCACAGGCGTCAGCGCCGGGCGGAAGGGTACGAAGGCGCGGGTCCGCGCGGCCTCGGGCACGGGGCCGACCTCGATCCGCTGGACGCCCTCGCCCGCCACGGCCCAGACGCCGGCAAAGACGCTTTCCTGCACCATCAGCGCGGGTATCCCGCGCAGCCGCATCGACACCTCTCCCTGACCCAGCGTCTCGGCGATCAGGGCCCGGTTCTCGGGGTCGAGCCCGCTCAGGTCGAAGCCCGCGCCGGGACCACCGCGCGAGGCGGCATCGCAGGCGGCGGCCACGTCCTTCAGGAGGGCCATGGCCGGGGCGACGCGGGACGTATCCTCGACGTCGGGCAGGTGCGCCGAATAGGTGCGCATCCCGGACGGCAGCGGCATGAAGGCCAGTTCGTCGTCGCCTTCGGAGGGCTGAGAGCCGGGACCGAAGCCCGTGGGAGGAAGGTTGAACGGGTTCATGAACGCGCCTTTCAGACGGAAGCGAGGCCGAGGATCTGCGGAATGCGGGTCGTGTAGTCGCCCCAGTCGCGGATCTTCTCGATGGCGCCGAGGTAGCGGCCTTCGTGGTAGAAGAGGAAGCTGGGGGTGCGCAGGGCACGGGTCCGCTCACGAAGCGCGGCCTCGATCGCCTCATCGACGACGGCGGCATCGAAGGCGCGCTGGAAGGTCATCACCAGTTCCGGCAGGACCACCGCGGCGTCGGCGGTCTCGAGGTTGCGCGCCGAGTCGCCGGGGATGAAGAGGCAGTGGGCGCCGGGACGGGCCGTGAAGGTCTCGACCTCTTCCATCGAGCGGAGTCGCGGCCAGCCGAGGTCGGTCTCGAGACGGGCGATCAGCGGGTGGGTCATGGCGTCATCCGTGGCTCTGGCCTGCGTCGAGCGCAGCCTGAAGGTGGGGGGGAAGGCTCGGCGGACGGTCGAGATCGGCGAAGGCCGCGCCCACCTCGCCGCCCGCCATTACGGCCCGGAGCGCCGCGAGCGCGTCGGCGATCCTCGCGGCGGCGTCGGCCGTGATCACCTCGCGCGCGGCACCGAGAAAGCAGAGCACCCAGTCGCCGGCGCGCGCCTCGGGCGTCAGGCTGAGGTCGATCAGCGTGCCGTCCTCGGTCCTGCCCGCGATGCCTTCGACGCAGGCGAGGCGGTGGGGATCACCGACGCACATCAGGCGCCCTCGGGGAAGAAGCGGTCGTCGCCGCTGCGGCAGGCGTCCGTCTCGGACGGGCGGCCGGACTCATAGGCGGCGCGGCGCAGCGAGGCGTCGGCGAGGCCCTCGACATGGCTTTGGCCGGGCAGGGGCGTGACGTCCCATGCCGCCAGTTCCTCCAGCGCCACCTGCAGGGCGGGTGCGATGCGGGCGGCGACGACGGGGCGCAGGCTGCCGCCGTAATCCTCGAGTTCCTCGGGCTGGCAGCCGATCAGGGTCAGGCGTTCGGGGCAGCGGCCCAGAAGCTGCGCGGTGGCGAGCACGTCCTGAAAGCCGGTCTGGTGCAGGCTCATCTTCTTGGCGCCCATGAAGGCGGGGACCTCATCGTCCCGCACGGTCAGAAGCGTGCCGGGCGCGAGCCCGTAGTCCACCGCGTCGAAGACCAGGAGGGCGTCAGCCTCTTCGAGAAACGGCAGCAGGTAGAGGCCTTGCGTCCCGCCGTCGAGCAGCCGGACGCGGCTCGGGAAGGCATGGCGTTCGGCCAGCGCCTCGATGCAGCGCGGGCCGAAGCCTTCGTCCGCCCACAGGATATTGCCTATCCCAAGGATGAGCACCCGTTCCGGGAGCGATGCTGGCATTGGTCCCTCCTCCGACCGCAGCTGGCAACGGGCTTTTCTGCCCGCTCGTTTCAGTGAAAGTATTCTTTGCAGTCTTGCCGCGGAACGCAAAAAGGACATGGGCCGCGACATTTTGCCATATCCTTGCTTCTGAACGGATTTCGGCCGCTCCGGGGCCGTCCGGCGGTCGCCGGACTGGAAGATGATGTTCCACTTTTGCGCCGTTGCCGATCAGGCCGCTTGCAGAACGCGAAAGGGCGCGACGTTGCGCCGCGCCCTCCGCCGGGCAAAGATTCTCCCGGTATCTCTCTATTCCACGCGGTCGTCCTTGAAGGTTCGCCAGCCCGAGACGATGGTCGAGAGCATGGACTGGCGGGACATGATGTCCTCGCGGATGGCGGCGTAGATGTGGATGATGGTGAAGACCACGATCGCCCACATGCCGAGGTGGTGCAGCGTATGCAGCCGCTGCGAATTGCCCACGAGGCCCAGCACCCAGCCGAAGGTGACGTCGTAGAACGAGCCCTGTCCGGTGCCTTCGGCATAAAGGGCAAAGCCGGTGACGATCATGAAGGTCATGCCCAGCGTGATGAAGAAGAACATCGCGGCATGGGCGAGCGGGTTGTGCCCCACATACTTGCGCGGTTCCGGCACGAGGAAGAGATACCACTTCAGTTCGAAGATCAGCTCGCGGATCCAGCGCAGGTTGTGGATCGGCAGCTTGAACATCTGCCGCGAATGGACGTTGCCGAAGAAGGCCCAGAGGATCCGGGCGGCGAAGGCCACGGTCAGCAGCTGCCCGGCGGCGAAATGGGCAAAGCGGATGTAGCCCATGACGAACTGATCCGTGGCCTCGGCCATCTCCATCGTCGGCAGCGGCGAGGCGATCAGGTAGCCCGTGCCGATCAGGATGAAGATCATCGCGGCGTTCAGCCAGTGCCAGACCCGGACGGGCACCTCGTACACATAGACGGAGGTCTTGTGAAAGATGCTCTCGATGTCCTCGGGGCGGGCCGTTCCGGTCTTGCGCGAGGCCTCGAGCGGCAGGGGCGCCTTGGGGTTGGGGACGTGGATCGTGACGACTTCGGTGTCCATCGCCATGGCGTCACCCCGCCATCAGAAAGAGGCCGGATCCCGCGATCGCCGCACCCAGCGCCGACTGCACCATCCGCGCCGCCCGCCCGCGGGCTGCGAGGCGCGCAAGGCCGATGCCGGCGACATGCAGGGCCGCGGTGGAGACGAGGAAGCCCGCCAGATAGAGCCCGACCGTTCCGGTCGCCTCCGAGGCGTGGGCATGGCCGTGGCAGGCGGCGAAGGCCGCAATGGCGGCGAGTGACAGCGCCGTGAAGGCCTTGGCCTGCCCCGCGCGGGCCAGACCCACCAGCAGCCCCGCAAGGACGACCGACGTGACGATCCAGGTCTCCACCATCGGGATGGCCACGCCTGCCCACGAAAGCGCCGCGCCCGCCGTCATCGCGGCGAGGAAGGTGGCGGCCCCCGCCCAGAGGTGACGCGGCATGGCAAAGCCGGACCAGATCCCCACGCCGAGCATGGCCAGCAGGTGATCCGGCCCGAGGATCGGATGCACCAGCCCGTGCACGAGGCCGGACGCGTCCCCATGCCCCGTATGGGCGAGGGCCGGCGTGGCAGCGGCGGCGAGCAGGGCGGCAGTTGCGATCTTTTTCATCCGGTAGTCTCCCTCAGCGGACCTTCACGGTCGTCAGTTCCTGACCGTCTGGTGACATGACGTGGGTCGAGCAGGCAAGGCACGGGTCGAAGGAATGCAGCGTGCGCAGGATCTCGACCGGCTCTTCCGGCCGTTCCATCTTCGTATCGAGCAGACTGGCCTCGAAAGCGCCGATATTTCCGGCAGTATCGCGAGGGCTGCCGTTCCAGGTCGTCGGCACCACGCATTGATAGTTCTCGATCCGGCCGTCCTTGATGCGGATCCAGTGGCCGAGGGCGCCGCGCGGCGCCTCGGTCATGCCGACGCCCTTGCATTCGCGGGGCCAGGTCCGCGGTTCCCATTTCTCGACATTGGCGGTCGAGCTGTCGCCGTTGCGGATGTTGGTGATCATCTTGTCGAAGAAGTGCTTCTGCAGCCGGCAGCAATATTCCGCCTCGAGCGCGCGGGCGGCGGTGCGGCCCAGCGTCGAGAAGAGCGCATTGACCGGCAGGTCCATGGTGCGCAGCAGCCCCTCGACCTGGTTTCGGATGTCCTCGTGACCCTTGGCATAGCCGATGATGTAGCGGGCAAGCGGGCCCACCTCCATCGCATGGCCCTTCCAGCGCGGGGCCTTGATCCAGGAATATTTGGCGGCCTCGTCGAGTTCCTGGATGTTGGTCCGGCTGCCCTTGGCGTTGGGGCCCAGCTCGAACCTGGGCTCGGTCCGGCCGTCCCAGGGATGCAGGCCTCGGCCCGGCTCGCCGTAGGAATACCAGGAATGGTCCACGAATTCCTGCACCTGCTCGGGGTCGCGCACATCGACGTCATGCACCTCGTTGAGGTTGCCGTTGATGATCGCCCCGCGCGGCAGGTGAAGCTGGCCGGGCGAGAAATCGTTCGGATGCTCGGGGATGTCGCCATAGGCCAGCACGGATTTCGACGACAGGCCACCTCCGTAGAGCCAGCTCTTGTAGAAGCCGCCGATCGCGATCACGTCCGGGATATAGACGTTGTTCACGAAGGTGGTGCACTGGTCGATGATCGAGGAGACGAGGTTCAGCCGCTCCATGTTGATGGCGCCGACCGCGCCCACGCTATGCACGTTGATGGGGCAGGGAACGCCGCCCACCAGCCAGTTCGGATGCGGGTTCTTGCCGCCGAAGATCGTGTGGACCTTGACCACTTCCTTCTGCAGGTCCAGCGCCTCGAGGTAGTGGGTCGTGGCCATCAGGTCGGCTTCGGGCGGCAGCAGATAGGCCGGGTTGTCCCAGTAGCCGTTCTTGAAGAGGCCAAGCTGACCTGACTCCACGAACTTCTTCAGCCGGTTCTGCACGTCGCGGAAATAGCCCGGCGAGGACATCGGGTGGCTGGGCGAGACCTTCTGCTGAAGCTCGGACGTTGCCTTCGGATCGGCGCGCAAGGCGTTGATCGGGTTCACCCAATCCAGCGCGTGCAGGTGGTAGAAATGCACGATGTGGTCGTGGATCTGCAGGTTCAGCTGCATCATGTTGCGGATCGAGTTCGCGTTGTCGGGGATCGAGATCCCCAGAGCATCCTCGACCGCGCGGACGGAGGTCAGCGCGTGCGTGCCCGTGCAGACGCCGCAGATCCGCTCGGTGAAGGCCCAGGCGTCGCGCGGGTCGCGGCCCTTGAGGATCACCTCGAGCCCCCGCCACATCGTCCCGGTCGAGACCGCGTTGCGGATGATGCCCTGCTCGTCGACGTTGACTTCGCAGCGCATGTGGCCCTCGATCCGGGTCACCGGGTCCACCACGATGCGGCGGCCGGTGTTGTCGAGGGTAAAGCCGTTGGGTGTCGCGACCATGGATCAGGCCTCCGTCTTCTCGTTGGTCTTGTCTCTGGCGGCTTGCGACTTGCGCTGCGCCGCCTTGAGCGCCGTGGCCGCGACATGCAGCGCCACGCCCGCGCCGACGGCGCCCACGGCCGTCAGGCCGATCGCATCCGCGTTGGCCTCGACCCCGAACTGCTTGATGTTGGTCACGCGGTCGTAGAACGAGCCCTGATCCCAGAACCCGTCCTCCGAGCAGCCGATGCAGCCGTGGCCCGACTGGATCGGGAAGCTCACCCCCTCGTTCCAGCGCACGGTGGAGCAGGCGTTGTAGGTGGTCGGGCCCTTGCAGCCCATCTTGTAAAGGCAGTAGCCCTTCTTGGCGTAGTCATCGTCCCATTGCTCGACGAACTGGCCCGCGTCGAAATGCGGGCGGCGATAGCATTTGTCGTGGATGCGCTGGCTGTAGAACATCGCCGGGCGGCCTTGCCGGTCCAACTCGGGCAGCCGGTCGAAGGTCAGCATGTAGGTGATGACGCCGGTCATGACCTCGGCGATGGGCGGGCAGCCCGGCACCTTGATGATCGGCTTGTCGAGGATGACCTTGTGCACCGGCACCGCCCGCGTCGGGTTGGGCGCCGCCGCCTGCACGCAGCCGTAGGAGGCGCAGGCGCCCCAGCTGATGATCGCCTTGGCGTGCTCGGCCGCCATCTTCAGCTGCTCGACGAAGGGCTTGCCGCCGATGATGCAATACATCCCGTCCTCGTTCAGCGGCGGGTTTCCTTCGACCGCGAGGATGTAGTTGCCCTTGTATTTCTCGATCGTGTCCATCAGCGCCTCTTCGGCCTGATGCCCCGCCGCCGCCATCAGCGTGTCGTCGTAATCCAGCGAGATCATCGACAGCACCACATCCTTGGCCAGCGGGTGCGCCGCGCGGATGAAGCTCTCGGAACAGCAGGTGCATTCCAGGCCATGCACCCAGATCACCGGCGTCCGGGGCTTGGTCTCCATCGCGTGGGCGATCTTCGGCACGAAGCTGGGGCCCAGCCCCAGCGCCGCCGCCGTGAGCGAGCAGTATTTCATGAAGCTGCGCCGGGTGATCCCCTGCCGTCGCATGACGTCATAGAAGGTTTCGATCTGGGGCAACGGAGTCCTCCCTGTCACTGGCGGCCGGAAGCCGCTGGCTGTATGCCGAGGAATGCGGAAGACCCGCCGTGCAGGCAAAAGAAATGTGCCGCGTGGGTAAAATTACATCAATGCACTGATTTAAAAGGAAGAACTTGCCATATCATGGCGCCGCCGCGCCTTGTCGCAGGAAAGGTGTTTACCAGCCCTTCGGTCGGCCGGTCAGGCTGTTTCCGCCGCGCCGATATGCCGCGCTGCGGCAACCAGCGCCTGCCCCAGGGCCAGTCCGCCATCGTTCGCGGGCACGGCTCGGTGGGTCAGCACCGGCAGGCCCACCAGTTCCGCCAGACAGGCTTCGAGCAGACGCGCGTTCTGGAAGCAGCCGCCCGTCAGCGCCACCGCCTGCGCGCGGCCCGTCTCGACAAGCTGCCGGGCAGGGGCGCAGAAGGCCCGCGCGAGGCCGAGGTGAAAGCTCTGCGCGATGGACCCCGGCGCGGCACCCGCCTCCAGATCCCGCGCCAGCGCCCGGAACATCGGCGCGGGGTTCAGGCTCTCGAACGGGTAGGGCGCGCCATGACCCGTCAGCGCCTCGAGCCGCATCGCGGCCTCGCCCTCGTAGCCTTGCCGCGCCGCCGCCAGCCCGAGGCACGCCGCCACCGCATCGAAGAGCCGGCCCGCCGACGAGGACAGTGGCGCGTTCACCCCCGCCGCCACCGCCCGACGCAGCGCCTCGCGCGGCGGATCGGGAAAGAGCCGGTCGGCCAGATCGGCCAGTCCTGCCGCATCGAGCCGCACCAGCGCGTTCCGCCAGGGCTCGCGCGCGGCGGCCTCGCCTCCGGCAAGCGGCGCAGGCGCCAGATGCGCCACGCGCTCGAAGCCGCGGTAGTCGCCCAGCAGCAGTTCGCCGCCCCAGATCGTGCCATCCGTTCCGAGACCCGTCCCGTCCAGCACGATGCCCGCCACCGGCCCGCCGCCGAGTGGCCAGAGCGCATCGGCCAGACAGGAGGCGAGATGTGCGTGGTGGTGCTGCACCTCGTCCACCGGCAGGCCCATCGCGTGACCCGCCTGCGTCGCGCGATAGCCCGGATGCAGGTCCACCGCCACACTTTCGGCCCGATGGTCGAAAAGCGCCGCGTGATCGCGGAGGGCACGGCGGAACTCGTCGAAGGTCAGCGCCTCGTCGAGATCGCCGAGGTGGTGCGACAGCAGCGCCTGCCCGTCCCGCACGAGGCAGATCGCGGCCTTCATCTGCCCGCCGAGCGCCAGCACCTGCGGGGCGCGCCCGAAGCCCTCGGGCAGGGGCAGCGTCCCCGGCGCGCGCCCTCGCGCGCGGCGCAGCACCATCGGCGGCCGCCCCCTCTCGACGCTGTCATCAAGTCTGCGGACGATCTCGCGGTCATGCATCAGGAAGCCGTCGGCGAAGGCTGCGAGCTTCGCGCGCGCCTCGTCATTGCCGATCACCTGCGGCTCGCCCGAGAGGTTCCCCGATGTCATCACCAGCGGCCCGCCGAACCCTTCGAGCAGAAGGTGATGCAGCGGCGTGTAGGGCAGCATCAGCCCCAGCGCCGCCATGCCCGGCGCCACCCCCTCGGGCAGCACCCCGCGCGACGGCACCAGCACCACCGGAGCCGCCGGATCGCGCAGGAGCGCCCGGTCGGCCTCGGAGATCTCGGCGATCCTGTCCGCCATTTCCTCGGCCGCCATCACCGCGAAGGGCTTGGCCGGCCGCCGCTTGCGCAGGCGCAGCCGCGCCACGGCATCGGCATTGCGCGCATCGCAGGCGAGGTGGAAGCCGCCGAGTCCCTTCACGGCCAGCACCCCGCCTTGCCGCAGCAGCGCCACCGCCTCGGCCAGCGCGCCGCCTTCGTGGCCATCCGCCTCGAACCAGATCCGCGGACCGCAGGCCGGGCAGGCAATGGGCTGGGCGTGAAAACGCCGGTCGGCCGGGTCGCCATACTCGGCCGCGCAATCGGGGCACATGGGAAAGCCTGCCATCGAGGTCTGCGCCCGGTCGTAGGGCAACTCTCGCAGGATGGTGAAGCGGGGTCCGCAATGGGTGCAGTTGGTGAAGGCGTAGCCGCGCCGCCGTCCGTCGCCCCGCATCTCCTCGAGACAGGCGCCGCAGGTGGCGGCGTCCGGCGTCACCCGCGTGGCGACGGCCCCCTTGCCGCTGGAGGCGATCACGAACCCCGACGCCTCGACCCGGCAGGGCGCCACCTCGACCCTGTCCACGCGGGCGAGTGGCGGGGCCTTGTCGCGGAGCGCCGCCACGAAGGCCGCCAGATCGCCTCCCGCGACCCGGATCAGCACACCCTCGCCGTCGTTCAGCACCTCGCCTGCAAGGCCCATCCCGCGCGCCAGCTGCCAGACGAAGGGGCGAAACCCGACGCCCTGCACCTGCCCGCGGACACGGATCTCGAGCCCTTCGCCCGATGCTCCGGCCGGTGATGGAATAGCGGAGGGCGCGTCGCCGTCCCGTGCACCCGGCGCCCCTGCCATCAATGCACCGTGCAGACCATGCAGGGATCGAAGCTGCGCACGACATGCTGCACCGAGACCGGCGTCTCTTCCCCCTCGCGGACCGGGGCGCCGACAAGCGCGGCCTCGAGCGGCCCCGGCACGCCGGCCGCATCGCGGGGGCTGAAGTTCCAGGTCGTCGGCGCCACGATCTGATAGGTCGAGATCAGCCCGTTGCGGATCGAGAGCCAATGGCCGAGCGCCCCGCGCGCGGCCTCGACCAGCCCCGCCCCCTGACCAGCCTCGGGCACCGGCGCCGGCGCCGCCATGAAGCGCGCCGTCACGTCGATCGCGCCGGCCAGTTCCTCCATCACGAGCTGCGTCCGCGCCAGTTCCAGCAGTCTGGCCCCCACGCGCGCCAGAACGCCGCCCTCCCGCGCGAGGTCCAGCGCCAGCGGGTGCCCCGCCACCACCTGACGCGCCAGCGCCCCTGTCTCCATCGGCATGCCATCCAAGCGCGGCGCCTTGCACCAGCTGTAGGCCGGATCCCGCATCTCCTCGTCGGGCAGCGTCTGCCCCGCCGACGGGTGCGCCGCCGGCCCCAGCATCCAGGAGTGGCTCAGATCCTCGCGGATCAGCGAGAGGTCGAGCGGCCGCGCCTCTCTCTCCCACATCCCCTCGGCCCAGATCCGGCCCGTGGCCAGGGGATAGGCGCCGAAACTCAGGTAGCGCCCTGCGCCACGCCCGAGGCTTTCCAGCCCCAGATCCGCCGCGATCTCGAGAAACAGGCCCGCGTCGCCCCGCTGCCAGCACAGGAGGGCGGCCTTGTCGGGCAACTCCACGAACTCCTCGAGAGGGCCGCCGATCATCACCCGCTCCAGAAACCGCCGAAAGGCGCGCAGGCTGGCAAGGATGCGCATCCTCTCGCTCGGCCCCGGCGCGCGCGTCACCCCTCCGGGCTGGATCGCCAGCGTGTGCGGCCACTTGCCGGCGAGAAGCCCCAGGATGTGCATCAGCTCGGCCCGCGCGGCGACGGCCTCGCGCTGTGCGCTGCCCTCGATGGCGGTGAACCGCGCCACCGCCCGCCCATGCCACGGACGCCCGGCATAGACCGGCCGGGTGAAGTCGGGCATGAAGAACAGGTTGAAATGGGTGAGGTGGTCCGAGACATTTTCGACGGCATGGATCAGCGCCGCCACCCGCGCGCCCTCGGGCGTGGGCTCGACCCCGATCGCCGCCCCGAGCGCCCGCGCCGCGGCCATCGACTGGCTGATCGAGCAGATCCCGCAGATTCGCGGCGTGATCGTCAGCGCGTCGCGCGGATCGCGCCCCTCGAGCATCCGCTCGAACCCGCGGTAGAGCGGCGCGTTGACCCGTGCCGAGACGACCCGGCCCTCGGCCACGTCGAGATGCACCTCGAGATCGCCCTCGACCCGGTTGAACGGGCCCACGACCAGCTTCGTCATCTCTTGAGGCCCTTGAGGTTCGGCGGCACCTCGATGCGGTCGGCCACCGCATTGCGGCGGATGCGGTCGGGCGTGGCGGCCTTGGACAGGCTTGCCAGCGCCATGAACCAGGCCTTCGGCATGTCCGACGGCAGGCCTACGGGGATGCCGCCGATCTTCGGCGTCTCGGAATAGGGGTGGCGCGGCTCTTCGAACTCGGGCGCGGTGCAGGCGATGCAGGCATAGCCGGCCGACGTGCAGGAGCCCGCCCCGTTCCACGGCCGGATGTTGCAGTCGCCCACCGCCTGTGTGCCGATGCAGCCCATATGCTCCATCATGCAGCCGATCTCACCGGGGGCGCGGGCGCTGGCCTTGTATTCGTAATATTCGTTCTTCGGACAACCGTGGTGAACGAGGTGATCGGCGTAAAAGCGCGGGCGCCCGAACCGGTCGAGGCCCTCTTCCGCAAGGGCCCCCGCCGCCAGCATCATCAGCGTCTCGATCACCCAGCCGGGATGGGTGGGGCAGCCCGCGACATTGACCACCTTCAGCCCGCCCCTTGCACGGAAGTCGGATGGCAGCGCGCCTCCGGGATGCGCGCCCTCATATTGCAGGCCCACCGCGTCAGAGGGGTTGCCGCCCGCGCTCGTCATCCCGCCGTAGGCCGCGCAGGTTCCCACCGCCACAACATGACCCGCCACCGGCGCGAGCCGCCCCACCGCCTCGAGCATCGGGATGCCCATGCCCGCCAGCATCTGGAACCGTCCGGTCCCGCGCGGACCACGAGCGACGGCGCCCTCGACGCAGAGGATGTCGAGCGGCACCTCCTCGGCCTCGATCCGGCGCAGGAGGGCGCGCACCTCCGCTCCGGTCTCGAGCGACAGGGCAGGGTGCCAGAGGAACCGCAGGCCCGACCCCTCCAGCGCGTCAAGGACGCCGGGCGCCTCGGCGCAGAGGAGCGACATGGTGCAGCCGCCGCAGCCCGAGGCCTGAAGCCAGAGGATGTTCATGCGCGCCCCGTCCCGCGACGGCACGAAAGGTGGTGAAGGATCATGCCCGCGCCCGCTCCAGCGGCAGTTCCAGCCGGAAGCAGGCGCCGACGCCCCCTTCGCAGAGCACGAGCCGCCCACCATGCTCTTCGGCGATCTTGTGCGAGATCGGCAGGCCAAGCCCGGTGCCGCGACCCACGGGCTTGGTGGTGAAGAACGGGTCGAAGATCGCCTGCTCCAGCCCCTCGGGCACCCCCGCGCCATTGTCCCGCACGGAGAGGACGGCGAGGTCGCCCTCGATCGCAAGGTCGATCACCACCTTCGGCGCCTCCACCTCTTCGACCGCATCGAGCGCGTTCTGCACGAGGTTCATCACCACCTGCTGCAGATGCCCGGGCCGTCCCGTCACCTCGAGCGAGGGCAGGCCGGTGGCCTCGACCTCCACCTCGCGGCGCGCGCCACGAAGAACCCATGCGGTCGCCACCTGCGTGACGGCCACGAGGTCGAACCGCTCGGCCTCGCCCGATCCGTCCGAGGACAGCCGGCGCAGATCCTCGACGATATCGCGCACCCGCTCGGCCCCCTCGCGGGCGCCGTGCACCGCCTCGCGCAGGTTGCGCACCTCGCGGTCCAGCTTCAGGTCCTCGCGCAGCCGCATCAGGTCCTCGCGCGTGGCTCCGGCCTGCACCTCGTTGAAATAGCTTTCGAATTTCCCGGCATAGCGTTCGAGGGCATGGGCGTTGGCATAGACGAAGCTGATCGGATTGTTCAGTTCGTGCGCCACCCCCGCC
Source organism: Cereibacter sediminicola (assembly GCF_007668225.1). Taxonomy (NCBI): domain Bacteria; kingdom Pseudomonadati; phylum Pseudomonadota; class Alphaproteobacteria; order Rhodobacterales; family Paracoccaceae; genus Cereibacter; species Cereibacter sediminicola. The sequence continues at coordinate 109,271 of NZ_VDEK01000010.1, forward strand.
AGAAGGCGCCCGAGCGAGGCGAGCTTCTCGTTCCTGACCAACAGCGCCTGCGCGGCCTTCAGCTCGTCATGGCTGCGCTCGAGCTCGGCATAGGCCTGCCGGATCTCGGCCACCGAGCGCCCCGTCAGCACCAGACCCGCCGCCCGGCCGCGTTCGTCGAAACGAGCGGACAGTGACAGCTCGACCGCGCTCGGCCCTTCGGGCGTGAGCAGCCCCGCTTCGACTGTTACGGGCGCCCGCAGTTCGGTCGCGCATCGCATGGCCGTCCGCAGCCGTTCACGGTCGGCCTCGGCAAACAGATCCTCCGCCCGCCGGGCACAGAGCTGCGAGCGCGCCAGCCGCGTGCGGAGCGACACCGAGGCCGAAGCCTCCTCGACCTCGCCGGCGCGCGAAACCACGATCAGGATGTCCGAGACCGAGGCCAGCACCGAGGCATGTAAGGACCGAAGCCGCTCAAGCTCGGCGTTCTGCCGCTCGAGGCGCTCCTGGTAATCCACCAGGTCGGCATAGGTCCGATCGACGGCCGACAGCACGTCCATCCAGACCGAGTCCGGAAGGTCTCCTTCGCGCGGCTGTGTCTCGTTGCCCATGCCATCCTCCGTCACCATCATAGACGGCGGCGCGGCCGTCGCGAAAGGCAAGAGTGAAAGACAGCGTGAGCTGTAATTCACTTGAGCCGGTAGAGCCGGTACAGTCAAGATATATAACATAATCTGAATTATCCGAATCGCACCACCAGTCCATCCCTTCCAGAATGCCCTGCCGTAGTGCCGCGTGGCACGCAGGGTCTCATTCCTGGCCCGGGCAGCGGAACCGTCCTCCTTTCTTCCACGGCCGGCCGTTCTTGCGGATCCGGCCGTGTGGCAGCGGCGCGTGTCGTAGGCGCCGTCGCCTGTACGGTGCCGATTTCCTCGTCGTCGGGGATCTGGTCCACCAACTCGGGCTGGTGCGGGCTGCCCCCGTAGTGACTGGGGGTGATTTCGACGGCACGGCTGTCGGACGTGGCCACATCCATGGCCAGATGGACCTTGCGACATTGACCCTGCGCCGTGCTTGCGGACCTGCCACTCGCGTTCGGCAGGCTTGGTGCACCGGTTCGTCGTGCAGTACAAGGGCGTGCAGGTTTCGTCATGGCCCCGTTTAACGCCATGGATTCATCATGCGAGTTCTCCCGGGCCGAAGTTCTGCAACAATGCCACACTAATCTCTCACGGCGATAAAAACAGACTTGCATACTTGTATGCAAGCATACTAGCCTTTCTCAGAACAGAAGCTTTGAGAGGGGCGGCTGTGACACGGGAGGAGCACAAGGCGGGCACGGCCGGGGCTGCAGGCAGCAACCTGCGCCCTGTTTCGGCGGGTCGGCTGGACGTGGGCATCTCCGATGCGATACGCCGCCGCATCGTCACCCTCGACTATACGCCCGGCCTCATGATCTTCGAGAACGCCGTCGCCGCGGAGTTCGGCGTCAGCCGGACGCCGGTGCATCAGGCCTTCATGCGCCTCTCGCACGAGGGGCTTCTGGATGTGCTGCCGCAACGGGGGGCGCGGGTCTCTTTCCTGTCGCGCTCGACCATCATCCATGCTCAATACGTCCGAGAATGCCTTGAAGCGGCGGCCTTTTTCGACGCCGCCCGCATCTGGGACCCGGCGGACGCCGCGCACCTTCAACGCGCGCGCCGCGCGCAGGATCTGATCGAGGCGCAGCGCGAGGCGGTCGCCCAAGGCGATTACCTGCGCTTCACCGAACTGGACGTGGCCTTTCACACCGAGATCCTCGGGGTGCTGGGCAACGACCTCCTGCTCGCCTGCGTCTCGCAGATGCGCAACCAGCTCAACCGTCTGCGGCTGCTGGAACTGCGCGAGGCCCATCACGAAAAGCGCATGATCGCCGATCACGAGGCGCTTCTGGCCGCCGTATCGGCCGGACGCGCCGATGAGGCGCGCCGGCGGCTCATCGCTCACCTCAAGACGCTGGAAGATTTTCGCGAAGAGATTTTCGGCCGCCATCCCGACCTCTTCCGTCCCTGACCGGAGATCCGCATGACCCTGCCCCTTGCCCATGTCGAAATTACGCCGGCCGCGGCCTCACGCTGGCCGCGCACCTCCGCCACGCCGTTGGCAGTCCTGCGAGGAGTCGCGGCATGAGCGGGCGGCTTGCGGGCAAGCGCGCCTTCGTCGCCGACGCCGGGCAGGGGATGGGCCGCGAGATCGCGCTGGCCTATGCGCGCGAGGGGGCCGAGGTGATCGCGGCCAGCCGGACGCTGGCCAAGATGGTCGATCTGCCGGGCCTCGCGCCCACGATCCGCCCGGTGGAGCTGGACCTCGTCGATGCCGAGGCCGTGGCGCGGGTGACGGGCGAGACGGGCCCGGTCGATATCCTCGTGAACTGCGCGGCCTTCGTCCATACGGGCACGCTGCTCGACTGCCCGCCCGAGGATTGGCGGCGCAGCTTTGACCAGAATGTCCATTCCTGCTACCACACGATCCGCGGCCTGCTGCCAGGGATGCTGGAGCGCGGCTCGGGCAGCATCGTCAACATCGCCTCGGTGGCCAGCTCGATCACCGGCGTGCCGCTGCGCGCGGCCTATGGCACCTCGAAGGCGGCGCTGATCGGGCTGACCAAGGCCGTGGCGCGCGACTTCATCGGCCGGGGCATCCGCTGCAACGCGCTCTGCCCCGGCACGACGCAGTCGCCGTCGCTGCAGGAGCGGATCGAGGCCACCGACGATCCCGAGGAGACGCGCCGCCTGTTCGTCGCGCGCCAGCCGATGGGGCGGCTGGGCACCGTCGAAGAGATGGCGGCCGCCGCGATCTATCTTGGCAGCGACGAGAGCGGCTTCATGACCGGCCAGCTTCTGGTGGTGGACGGAGGGCAGACGCTGTGACGGCCCTGGTCGCGCTCGACCGGCTCGAGGCCTTCTGCCAGGCGGCGCTTGCCGCGGCGGGGGCGGACGAGCCCACCGCCACCGCCGCCAGCCGCGCGATGCTGCATGGCAGCCGCCTGGGGGTGGACAGCCACGGGGTGCGGCTCCTTGACCATTATGTGCGGGTGATCGAGGGCGGCCGGGTCAACGGCCGACCGAACCTGCGCTTCCGCGAGGGGTTCGGGGCGCTGGCGGTGCTGGAGGCCGACCATGCCCACGGCGCGCTGGCGGCCTACCGGGCGATGGATCACGCGACCGACCTGGCCGCGCGCTACGGGATCGGGGCGGTGGCGATCCGCGACAGCTCTCACTTCGGGCCGGCGGGGGCCTACGCGCTGGCCGCCGCGCATCGCGGGCAGATCGGGCTCGCGGTCTGCAACTCGGACGCTTTCGTGCGCCTGCACGACGGGGCGAGCCGCTTTCACGGCACCAACCCGATCGCCGCGGCCGCCCCCTCGGGCGGCGAGGATCCCTGGCTGTTCGACATGGCCACCTCGGCCGTGCCCTACAACCGCGTGCAGCTGAACCGCAGCCTCGGCCGGCCGATGCCCGAGGGCGTCGCCTCGGACGCGGCGGGGATCAACACGACCGAGGCCGCCGCGGTGGAGATGCTCGCGCCGCTGGGTCATGCCTTCGCCTTCAAGGGCGCGGGGCTCGCGGGGCTGGTCGAGATCCTGAGCGCCGTCCTGACCGGGATGCGGGCGAGTTTCGACATCCTGCCGATGGCCGGCCCGGATCTTTCGACGCCGCGGCGGATGGGAGCCTTCGTGCTGGCGATCCGGCCCGACGCCGTGATCCCGCCCGACGAGTTCGAGGCCGGGATGCGCCACTATCTGGCCGCGCTGCGCGCCTCGCCCGCCCGCAAGGGAGCGCGTGTCCTGGCGCCGGGGGATCGCGAATGGGCCGAGGCGCGCCGCCGGGCCGCCGAGGGCGTGCCGCTCGACCCCGCGACCGAGGCGGCCTTCGCCGCGCTGGCGCGGCGCTTCGGACTGGCCGCGCCCTTCTGAGAGAGGGGCGCGGAAGGGAGGACCGGCGCCCCGGCGCCGGCAACAGGACCGGCCCCAACGCCGGAGATGAAAGGGAGAAGACCATGACCAAGACCAGACGGATGCCGGCGCTGCTGGCGGGCTGCCTTGTCCTTGCCGCCGGGGCGCTGCCGGCCGCGGCGCAGCAATACACGTTGCGGCTCAACCACGTCCACAGCCCGTCGGAGCCCTATCAGCAGGCCTTCACCAACTGGGCCGAGCGGGTCAAGGAGCGCACGGACGGCAATCTGGTGATCGAGGTCTTCCACAGCGCCCAGCTGGGCGTCGAGGAGGACATCATCGAGCAGATCCGCATGGGCGCCAATGTCGGCCAGAACACCGACGCGGCCCGCCTTGGCAACTATGTCAAGGAGATCGCAGTCGTGAACGGCCCCTATTTCGTGGACACGCTGGAGGATGCCTTCCGCCTGTCCGATCTCGAGATCATGCAGGAATGGGAAGAGCGCCTTGCGCGCGAGGCGGGCATCCGCATCGTCTGTTCGGACTTCGTGCAGGGCAAGCGGCATTTCTTCACCAACCGGCCGGTGCAGTCTCCCGCGGATCTCTCCGGCCAGCGCATCCGCACCCCCCCGGCGCCGATCTGGCAGGAATCCGTCCGTGCCCTGGGCGCGCAGCCGACCGCGATGAGCTATGGCGACATCTATCCCGGCCTGCAGCAGCGCGCGGTGGACGGGGCCGAACTCACCTTCACCAACGTCGTCGCGGGCAATTTCAACGAGGTGCTGACCCACTTCTCGGAAACCGGCCACATCCTGCTCAAGAACTACGAGATCGTCAGCGCGCAGTGGTTCGACAGCCTGCCGGCCGACTACCAGACCGCGCTGGTCGAGGAATGTCGCACGGCCGGGCAGGAGGTCTCGCGCCAGCTTGAGGAGATGGCGGCGGCCGACCGGCAGAAGCTGGTCGATGCCGGCATGACCGCGGCCGAGGATGTCGATCTCGAGGCGTTCCGCGAGGCGGGCCTTGGGGCCTACGAGGCGCTTGGCCTGACCGAGGCGCGGCAGGCGGTGCTGGACGAACTGCGCCGCTGAGGCGGTCCCCGCCCGGGGCGCGCGCGGAGGCGCCGGGCGGGGATGCGCTGCCTGGGGCGAGCGTTCCGGGCAGCGATGGCGGGCGCGGCGAGCCAGGCCAGGGACGCGGGTTGCGGCCCCGGGGACTCACCGCCCTGGGGCCTGAGCGGAGGGGATGATGACGACGGCTTACAGCTACTTCACGCGGGCGGAGGCGGTGATCGCGGGCCTTCTGCTTCTGACCATGGTCGGGCTGATCTTCGCGGCCGGGGTGGCGCGGATGCTGCATCATCCGCTGAACTGGAGCATCGACCTCGCCACCTGCTGCTTCGCCTGGGCGGCCTTCATCTGCGCCGACATCGCCTGGCGGCGCAACCTGCTGATGTCGATCGACCTTCTGGCCGATAACGGCCCGGCCTGGCTGGGCCGGGCGCTCTTCTACCTCAATCACCTGCTGATCGCGGCCTTCCTGCTCTATCTGGTCTGGCACGGCATCTCGCTGACCTGGACGACGCGGGCGCGCAGCTTCAACGGCATTCCGGGTGTCAGCTATTCCTGGGTGACGGCCAGCCTGCCCACGGGCGCGCTGCTGATGCTGCTGACCACCGGGCTCAAGCTGCGGGCGCGGCTGGCCGAGGACGGCTTCCTCGCCCCGGCCAAGGGATGAACGCGCCATGCTGATCGTTGCCACCGCCTTTGTGATCCTTCTCGTGCTGGGGATGCCGGTGGCCTTCGCCATCGGGATCTCGGGGCTTCTGTTCTTCTTCCAGCACCCCGAGCTGCCCCGGACCATCCCGCTGCAGCTGACCATCTCGCAGACCCAGAACTTCGCGCTTCTCGCGGTGCCGATGTTCATCATCGCGGGCAATCTGATGAACCGCTCGGGCATCACCGAACGGCTGCTCGAGCTGGCCTCGATCCTGACCGGGCGGCTGAGGGGCGGGCTTGCGCAGGTCTCGATCGCGCTGTCGGCGCTGATGGGCGGGGTCTCGGGCTCGGCCATCGCGGATGCGGCCATGCAGTCGCGGGTGCTGGGCGGCGAGATGATCCGCCGCGGCCTCTCGCCGGGCTTTGCCGCGGGCGTGCTCTGCTATGGTTCGCTGCTGACCCCGATCATCCCGCCGGGCATCGGCATGATCCTTTACGGCACCATCGGACAGGTCTCGATCGGGCAGATGTTCGCGGCGGGGATCATCCCGGCGCTGATGCTGGGGGCGGGGCTGTCGATCGCCGTCTCGCTGACCGCGCGCCGGCGCGGCTACCCGCCCGAGCGTGACCGCCGCCCGACGCTGGCCGAGGCGGGGCAGGCGTTCCGCGGCGGCTTCTGGGCGCTGCTCTTTCCGGTCATCCTGCTGGTGGGTCTGCGCAGCGGCGTCTTCACCCCGTCCGAGATCGGCGCCGCCGCCGTGATCTACGCCCTGTTCGTCGGCGTGGCCATCTACCGCCGCCTGTCCGGCCGCGGCTTTGTCGAGGCGCTCGAGGTCAGCCTCGGCGACATCGGCGCGGTGATCTTCCTCGTCGCGGTCTCGGCGATCTTCGGCTACGGCATCGTGCTCGAGCGGATCCCGACCCTCGTCTCGGGCGCCATGCTGGGGCTGACCGACAATCTCCAGGCGGTGATGGTGCTGATCGCGACCTTCACGATCCTCGCGGGCTTCGTGGTCGATGCCACGGTGCTGATCATCATGCTGACGCCGATCTTCCTGCCGCTGATCCGCAGTCTGGGGGGCGATCCGGTGCATTTCGGGATCGTCTTCATCATCGCGGCGACGATCGGCAACTTCACCCCGCCGATCGGAGCGGCGATGTACACGGTCTGCTCGATCCTGAAGGTGAAGGTCGGCGCCTACACGCGCGAGTCCCTGCCGCTGCTGCTGTCGGTCTTCCTTGTCACGCTGCTCCTCGTCTTCCTGCCGGGGGTGGTGCTGTTCCTGCCGACGCTGATGTTCCGATGAAGGAGACAGAATGAACCGCCGATCCATCCACAGCTACACCTGGCTTCCCCGCTGGAGCAACGAGGGCGGCGAGCGTGCCGCGGCCCGCGCGGCCGCCCACGGCTACGGGCATCTGGTGATCCCGCTGCGCGACCCCGAGTCGGTCGATCCGGCCCGGATTGCCCGCTTCTGCGCGGCCGAGGGCGTGGTGCCGCTGACGACCTCGGCGCTGGGGCCCGACACCGACATCTCGAGCACCGATCCCGACGTGGCGGCGCGGGGGCTGGCCCGGCACCTCAGGGCGCTGGCTCTGGCGCGCGACATGGGGGCGCCGCGCATGGGGGGCATCCTCTACGGCGCCTTCGGCAAGGCCGCGCGGGCGGCGGCGCCGGGGCAGTTCGAGGCCTCGGCCGAGAGGCTGGCGCGGCTGGCCCAAGCAGCGGCGGCCAGCGACATCCTGCTGACGCTCGAGGTGGTGAACCGCTACGAATCGAACCTCGTGACCACCGCGGCCGAGGGGCTGCGCCTGATCGAGGCCATCGGGCAGCCGAACGTGAAGCTGCATCTCGACACGTTCCACATGAACATCGAGGAAGAGGACATGCTCGCCACGCTGGAGAGCGCCCTTCCGCATCTGGCCTATTTCGAGATCGACCAGAACCACCGCGGCCGGCTGTCGGCCGGGGCGATCCGGTTCGAGCCCCTGCTCGAGTGGCTGAAAGGGGCGGGCTACGACGGGCTCGTGGGGGTGGAGGCCTTTTCCTCGGCCATATCCCATCCCGATGTGGCGGCGGGGGTGGCAAGCTGGCGTCCGCTCTTTGCCGATGGCGACGAGGTGGCCGAGGAGGGCCGCGCGCTGCTGGACCGCTGCGGGTTCTGACCTGCGGATCGGCCAGATCCCCCCGCCGCCTCAGATGATCGCGGCGCGGACCCTGGCCGAGACCCATTCCGACAGGACGACGGTCGCAAGGATCACCAGCAGGATCGTCGTCACCTGCGGCCAGGCCAGCGTGTTCAGCGAGTTCTGCAGCTTGAGCCCGAGCCCGCCGGCGCCGACCAGCCCGAGGATCGCGCTCTCGCGGATGTTGATGTCCCAGCGGAAGACCGAGATCCCCCAGAAGGCGGGCAGGATCTGCGGCACGATCGCGTAGTTCAGCACCTGCGCGCGGCTGGCGCCGGTGGCGGTGACGGCCTCGACCTGACGGGGGTCGGTCTCCTCGATCGCCTCGTAGAGCAGCTTGCCGATGAAACCGATCGAGCGCAGGCCGATGGCGATGATCCCCGCCAGAAGGCCCGGCCCGAGGATCGCCACCAGCAGCAGCGCCCAGATCAGCGAGTTGATCGAGCGCGAGGCCACGATGACGAACAGCGCCGCCGGCCGCAGCACCAGCGGCAAGGGCGAGGTGTTGCGCGCCGCGCAGAAGGCCACCGGCACGGCAAGGATCACGCCCAGAAGCGTGCCCAGCGTCGCCATGTTCAGCGTGTCCCACAGCGGGCCCATCAGCTCGGGCAGATAGGACCAGCGCGGCGGGATCATGCGGCTGCCGATGTCGGCGGCCTGTCGCGGCGCGTCCTGCACGAAGAGCCAGATCGTGTTCCGGTTCATCACCTGCCAGCACCAGACGAAGAGCGCGACAAGGCAGAGCCAGCCCATCCAGAGGGCCAGCCGCGCCGTGCGCCCGCGCGGCTGCCAGCGGTCGGGAAGGTCGGTCATTGCAGGTATTTCCTCAGATGGCTGGAGGCGTATTCCGCCACCATCACCAGCGCGATGATCATCAGCAGGATCGCCCCCGCGCTGTCATATTCGTAGCGGTCGATTGCGGTGTTCAGCGTGGCGCCGATCCCGCCCGCGCCGACGATCCCGATCACGGCGGACTCGCGGAAATTGATGTCGAGCCGGTAGAGCGACAGGCCGATCAGCCGCGGCATCACCTGCGGCTGGATGCCGTAGTTGACCAGTTGCAACCAGCCGGCGCCGGTGGCTCGGATCGCCTCGGCCTGCGCCTCGTCAATGTCCTCGATATCCTCGGCCAGGAGTTTCGCAATGAAGCCGATGGTGGCAAAGCTCAGCGTGAGAAAGCCCGCGAAAGGGCCGAAGCCGAACATGGCGACGAAGAAGATCGCCACGATGATCTCCTGCAGCGCGCGGCTGGCCGCGATGATGCCGCGGCAGATCGTGTAGAGCCAGCGCGGCGCGAGATTGCGTGCGGCCCCGAGCCCGATCGGGACCGAGATCGCCACGCCCACCACGGTCGAGGTCAGCGTCATGGTCAGGCTTTCCACCAGCCCCTGACTGATGTTGCGCCAGCGGCTGGTGAAGTCGGGCGCGAGGAAGCCCTGCACGAAGCGCAGGCCACGCTCGCCGCCCTCGGCGATCCGCGTCCAGTTCACCTCGACCGACGACAGCGCCAGCACCAGCCAGACCAGCGCCGCAAACTGCAGCGCGATCCGCCAGCCGCGATGGGTGAAGATCTGCGGCGGGCGGCGCCATGTCGAGGGATGGCTCATGCCGGAAGCCCCGCCAATCGGCGAAGCGCGTCGGCCTCGGCCGCCTCGCCCTCATCGTGGCCCTTGCGCATCGCCGTCCAGTCTTCCGAGCCGTAGATCTCGGTCAGCACACGTTCGGTCAGCTGCGCAGGCGTTCCATCGAACACCACGCGGCCGCCGCGCAGGCCGATGATGCGCTGCATGAACTGCTGCGCCAGCGGCACGTCATGGATGTTGACGATGGCCGGCAGGCCCGCCTCGGTGCAGATCTCGACCAGAAGCCGCATGATCTGGCGGCTGGTCCGGGGATCGAGGCTGGCCGTCGGCTCGTCCACCAGCAGCAGTTCGGGTTCCTGCGCCAGCGCCCGCGCGATGCCGACGCGCTGGCGCTGCCCGCCCGAAAGCGCGTCCGCCCGCTTGTCGGCGTGGTCGATCAGGCCCACCCGGTCAAGCAGCCGGTAGGCGCGGCGGATGTCCTCGGGCGGGAAACGCCGGGTGAAGCTGGTCCAGAAGCCGACATAGCCCAGCCGGCCCGACAGGACATTCTCCATCACGCTGAGGCGTTCAACCAGCGCATATTCCTGAAAGATCATCCCGATCCGCCGCCGCTGGGCACGCAGTTCGCGCGCGCCGAGCCCGGTCAGTTCGCGCCCGCCCAGCAGCACCCGCCCCGAGGTCGGCTCGACGAGCCGGTTGATGCAGCGGATCAGAGTCGATTTCCCCGCCCCCGAGGGGCCGATCAGCCCGACAAGCTGGCCCCTCGGCACCGACAGGGACACCGCACTCAGCGCCCGGTCGCCGGTCCTGTAGGTCTTGGTCAGGTCGTGAAGTTCAAGCATGCGGTCGTTCATCCCGGCAAGGGCGGATGCGGGCCGTGGTCCGCATCCGCCGTGAAGCCTGCGCTCACTTGCAGTCGTAGGAGACGCCCATCGCCTCGTCGATCTCGCGCACCACCGTCCAGTGCTCCTTGAAGGTGATCGGGATGAACTGCGCCTCGCCGGATTTCGAGAATTCCTCGGCCAGCGACGAGCCCTCCCACGGGAAGCTGAAGAAGGCGTCGCGGATCTTCTCCTGAAGCTCGGGCGTCAGGTTGTGGGCGAGGCCGTAGCCGGTGGTCGGGAAGGTTTCCGACTTGTAGATGCTGACGATCTGCTCGGCCTTGACCGCGCCGCGATCGATCATGCGGATCATCACGGAATTGGCCACGGCGGCGGCATCGTAATCCTTGTTTGCCACGCCCAGCACCGAGTTGTCGTGCTTGCCCGAGAAGGCGGCGGTGTAGTCCTTGCCCGCCTCCATCCCGTACTTCGCCCGCAGGAGCGCCGAGGGCGCCTTGTAGCCCGAGTTCGAGGTCTCGGACGAGAAGGCCAGCGTCCGGCCCTTCAGATCCTCGATCGCGGCAATGCCCGCGTCGGGATGGGTGATGATCTCCATCTCGTAGCCGTAGCTGCCGTCGGCGGCCGCCATCATCGCGAAGGGGCGGAAGCCCGCGCAGGCGATGGCCAGCGGGTTCGAGCCGGTGTTGAAGCCCGCGACATGCAGCCGGCCGGCGCGCATCGCCTCGATCTGGGCGGCGTTGCTGTCCACCGGGAAGAACTGCACCTTCTTGCCCGTGGCGCTTTGCAGATGGGCGATGAAGTCCTTCCAGGCCTCGGCATAGACCGCGGGATCCTCGACCGGCGTATAGGCGAAGACCAGCGTGGCGGGATCGACAAGTTGGGCGGGATCGGTCGGGATGTCGGCGACCATGTCGCCATCGGCATCGGTGTAGCGCGCATCAAGCTTGAACTCGGCCTGGGCGGCGCTCGCCAGCAGCAGCGCCGCGGCAGAGAGCAGGAGGGATTTCATCACGGTGATCCTTTCTCGTCGGGTCCACCGGCGGCTATCCTGCCGATGTGACACCCGCGTTGCGGCACCGTGACGGTTTTCTGATGGGGGAGGTCAGGACGCGGCGGCCCGGCCCTCGGGCACCACGAACGCGCCGGCCGGACCCTCGGTCCGGGCCGGTCGTGAAGGGCAAGGGCCGGATCCGCGAGCGCGGCAGCGACGGGCCTGCAGGCCCGTCGCGTTCGGAATGAGAGATTTTCGGCCGCGGGTGCGGGCGGTCAGCGGCTGGCGGTGGAGGGCACGCGCCGCTGCAGCACGGCGACCAGCCCGGCCGCGGCGATCCCGATCGCATCGGTCACCCAGCCGCCGTCGATCATCGCCAGCGCGGCTCCCAGCAGCAGCAGCCGCAGCACTCCGTTCAGCCGCCCGAAGAGCCAGCCCTGCACCGCCGCCGACAGCAGCAGCACGCCCAGGCAGGCGCTGAGGAACACATGCAGGATCGCCAGCCACTCGCCCTGCATCAGCAACTCGTGCGAGTTGAAGAACATGAACGGCACGATGAAGGCGGCCAGGCCGAGCTTGAAGGCCTCGACCGAGGTCCGCATCGGCTCGGACCCCGAGATGGCCGCCCCGGCGTAGGCGGCCAGCGCGACAGGGGGCGTGATGGCCGACATGACCGCATAGTAGAAGACGAAGAAATGCGCGACCAGCGGCGGGATGCCGAGCTGGATCAGGCCCGGCGCCACCACCGCCGCCGCCACCGCATAGGCGGCCGTCGTCGGCATCCCCATCCCCAGCACGATCGAGATGATCATGGCGAAGAACAGCGCGATCACCTGGCTCTGGTCGGCGAGCCCGAGCAGGAGCGAGGAAAAGCGCGCGCCCACGCCGGTCAGCGCGATCACCCCCACGATGATGCCCGCGGCGGCGCAGACGGCGACCAGCTGGATCGACATCCGGGCGGCCAGGTCGAGCGCGCGGTAGATCGCGCCCGGCCCCATCCGGTAGGGCGTGAGCCACGAGACCACCGCCGCCGAGGCCATCGCCACCGTGCCGGCGCGGATCACCGTATAGCCGGCGAAGAGCGTGTAGATCAGGATCACGATCGGCAGGAACAGGTAGATCTGCCGTGCCAGCACCGCGAACTTGGGCAGCTGGTCCTTGGGCAGGCCCTTCATGTCCAGCTTCCGGGCCTGGAAATCGACCATGAAATAGACTGACACGAAGTAGAGCACCGCCGGGATGATCGCGGCCACCACGATCTCGGTGTAGGGAATGCCCGTGACTTCGGCCATGATGAAGGCGCCCGCGCCCATGATCGGCGGCAGGATCTGGCCGCCCGACGAGGCCGTCGCCTCGATGCCGGCCGCGCTTTTCGCCGGATAGCCCACCTTCTTCATCAGCGGGATGGTGAGCGAGCCGGTCGCCACCACGTTGCCCGCCGAGGTGCCGTTGATCATCCCCATCAGGCCCGACCCGAAGATCGCGACCTTGGCCGGGCCGCCCCTCAGGTGGCCGGCTGCGGCGAAGGCGAAGTTGACGAAATATTCGCCGACGCGGCTCGCTTGCAGGAAGGCCGCAAAGGCGATGAACAGGATGATGTAGGTCGAGGAGACCGCGATCGGCGCGCCGAGGATCCCCTGGTCGGTGAAGATGTAGGTGAAGAAGCGCCGCGGATCATAGCCGCGGTGGGTGAGGAAGCCGGGCAGGTAGGGCCCGAGGAACGAATAGGCGATGAAGACCGAGGCGATGATCACCAGCGCCAGCCCCGCCACCCGGCGGGTGAGTTCCAGTATCAGCAGGACCCCCACCAGGGCTGCGTGGAAATCGGCGGGCTGGGCCATGGCGGTGCCGGCGCGCAGCCGGATCGGCCCGACGTTGAAAAGGATGTAGCCGGTCATCGCCAGCGCCGACAGCGCCAGCAGCCAGTCGGCCGGATGGACCCGGCTGCGGTCGCGCCCGCCCCAGATCCAGCCCGCCGCAATGGCCGCGAGGGTGCCCAGGATCAGCGGCCAGCCGTAGGTCTGGAAGACGAAGGCGGGGGGACGTGCCACGCCCGCCACCCACCAGGCCGCCCAGGCATAGCCCACCATCGCCGCGCCATAGCCCACGCCTGCCGCCGCAAGCCCGATCACCGCCCATTCCGCAAGGCTTCGCCGCGGCCGGTCGTCCTCGGAATGCAGCAGGAGCGCCGCGTAGATCATGAAGCCGATGACCAGCCCCCCCGCGATATGGAGCATCCGGTAGGTCCAGGTCTCCAGCGGATAGAAGTTCATCACCACGATGTGGAAGGCGGTGTAGAGCGCGCAGAGCAGCGTCACGCCGTAATTCAGATGGCTGCCGAAGGCGCGCTGGTTCGCGGACAAGGGTTCGTCATCGACACCTTCCGCGACGACAACGGGACCGGCATCAGACGTCCGCGACATGGGCTCTCCTTGGTCTTGGGGCATCTGCCCGGGGTCTTGGGGCGAAGGCCCGCGGGTCGCGCGGGCCTTGCCGGATCAGCGAAGTTCGGCCGGAATCTCGATGCCTGCTTCGTCGAAGTACCGGACTGCGCCGGGGTGGTACGGCAGGAAGCTGTTCTTGTCCACGTTTTCCGGGACCGTTTCGGCGGCTGTGGCATGGATCTGCACCATGCGCGGATTGTTCTCCATCACCAGCTTGGTGATCTCGTACGCGAGCGTCTCGGGCATGTCCGCGTGCGCCACCGCGAAGTTCCACAGCGCCACCGTGCCCTGCGGGTCGGGGAAGCCCTGGTAGAGGCCGCCCGGCACGTCGAACGCGGCCAGTTCGGGCATCTCCTCGAGGATCTTCGTGCGTTCCTCGTCCGAGAAGCCGAAGATGTTCACCTGCGTCTCCGCGGCGATCTGGGCGAAGGCGGCGATCGGCACGCCGGCGGCGAAGGCGAAGGCGTCGATCAGCCCGTCCTGCACCTGGCCCACCGCGTCACTGGCGCCCGAATAGCTCACCTGCGGCTGAACGCCGACGCTTTCGAAGTAGCGCGGCCAGTAGGTCGCCGCCGTGCCGCCCGCGGGGCCGACCGAAACCCGCTTGCCGCCCAGATCGGCGACCGAGGCAATGCCGCTGCTCTTCAGCGCCACGACCTGGAAGGGGGTCTGATACATCGGGAAGAGCGCGCGCAGGTTCTTGTGCTCGACGCCAGGCGCCAGTTCGCTCTCGCCGTTCCAGGCGTCGTAGGCGGGGCCCATGGTCACGAGGCCGATCTGGTGGTCGCCGGTCTCGACCAGCGTGGCGTTCTGCACCGGGCCGCCGGTCACCTCGGCCGAGGCATTCACGCCAAGGGCTTCCGAGATCAGTCCGCCGAGGCCGGTGCCGTAGATGAAATAGGTCCCGCCCTGGCTCGCGGTGCCAATGGTCAGGCTGCCCGGCCAGCCCTCGCGGTCCTGAGCGGTCGCAGGCTGTGCAAGAGACAGCGCCGCAGCCGCTGCGGCGGCAATCATTCCAGTTCGCATCATCTTCCTCCCGTGGGCCCGACCGCGTTCCACGGCAGGCGTGCGCCCCGCTCGGGGCGATCCTGCCGTCTCCGGCCTGTGGCGCCGTTTCAGTCAGCTCTTCCGCCTTCATGGTGCGGATGAGTGCTCAAACTAGCCCCTTTTTTCAGCGGGACCAACCTCCCGAGGCGGCCAAAGGGCAATTTGTCTCGCCACGGGTGCCGACCCGCAGGTTGCGCGCCCCTAAAGGGCCGGTTGCGCCCGCCTTGCGTTTGGGTCTGCCTCGCATCGTGCGGTTCCTCTTGCCTCGATGCGGGCCGCGGGATGGCTCCGCCGACCTGCGCCGCCAGCCGCGGCGCGAGGCGCGCGTAGCTCTGGCGCAACTCGATGCCGGCGTCCCGGGCCAGATCCACCAGTTGCGCCCGTGCGCGCTCGTAGAGCCGGGAGTCCGTCGGATGCGCGATCGTCTCGGGGCTTACGCGGCGCCACTGGCGCCACGGTCCCCTTGAACTCCATGACGGTCGTCTCGACCGCCACCTCGTCGAGGCTTGCGTCCTCAACGGCACCGGACTTGCGACCTGCCTCGATGGTCTTCGTCAGCAGCCATTCGACGCCCTCTTCCCCGATCCGCTTCCGCCACCGGATGAGCGAGGTGGGATCGATCGGCGGCTTGTGCTGGAAGAAGGTTTCGCCGGTGAAGTGCTGGAAGTACGGGTCTTCTACCCACCGCGCGACCACCGCCTCGTCCGAGGGCCGGAAGGCGTGCTGCAGGTAGAGCAGCCCCGCCACCAGCCGCGGCGAGGTCGCCGGCCGACCGGTCGCGGACGGGAAGAACCCCGCCCATTCGCGCTCGAAGAACTCCCAGTCGATCTTCGCCGCTTGCAGCGTGGGCTGAAACTCCGACCGCAGATATGCGGCGCCGCTCATCGACTCGTATGAAAAGACCTAGATCAACTCACAGCCGCGCTCATGGCAGAACCTGCGGTAGATCCGCATCTGATCGGGGATCGAGGCCGCGCTCTGCATCTCCAAAGATTAGCGCACGTGGATCACGGCGCGCAGGCGCCTGGAACGCCTGCCTGCACCAGTCTGCTGGTCATCGTGGTTGGCGCTGAGGACGAGAGCACTTTTGGCCGGGGAGAACCGCGGCAGTTCCTCTAGGCTCGAGCCCCATTGATTTTGGGCTCTTGGCGTGATTCAGGCTCCGCAAGGAGACCAGATCGATGAGCAATCTTTGCTGGCTGAGCGACGCCCAGATGGAGCGCCTCAAGCCGTTCTTCCCCAAAAGCCATGGCAAGCCCCGCGTCGATGATCGTTGTGTCCTCAGCGGCATAATCTTCATCAATCGCAGTGGGTTGCGCTGGTGGGACGCGCTGGAGCGACAACGGCGTCTTCGCCCGGATCATGGTGGGCCTGGCCGCCGATCGCGCCGAGCACAAGACGATCATGATCGACGCGACGTATCTCCGGTCGCGGCTGGATGAAAGACCAGTGGCAGGTCCATCGTAAGCTGACGCCGAGGGCCGTCTGGACTTCCCGGCTTTTCTCATCTGCCATGATGCGCTCGATGACGTCAGGTTCGCACTTTTCGGCGCGCAGGAACCCGAGGATCCCGCCATTCCAGGTACGGATGTCCGCGAGGAGTTCCTGCAGGCATTCGACGCCGCGGTCGGTGAAGGTCGTGATGCCTTCCTCGGTTCCGTTGTCGACCCAGATCTTCTCGCCATAGTCGATGTTGTCGGAATTGGCGCTGACGAGTTCGACAAGTTCCAGGTTCTCGCCGATCTGTCTGGCGACCTCGTCAATGGTAACGACATGCGTGACGCGGGCCATCAGGCGGCCTCGGCCGGACTGACTGCCGGTTTCTGCCAGTTCCAAGGCAGCAACTCGGGCAGGCGTGAGACCGGCAGGTCGGAGATCCGGGCGATGGCGTCGGCGAGCCATGCCTGCGGGTCGATGCCGTTGAGCTTGGCCGTGCCGATGAGGGAATACATGAACGCGGCGCGCTGTCCCCCGCGCTCGGACCCGGCGAAGAGCCAGCTCTTGCGGCCGAGAGCCACTCCCCGCAGCGCCCGTTCCGCGCAGTTGTTCGACAGGCAGACCCGGCCGTCGTCGAGGAACCGGGTGAAGCCCGGCCAGTGGTCGGGCGACAGCAGGTAGTCGATGGCCTTGGCGACCTTGGCGTGCTT
>NZ_VDEK01000110.1:0-1062 GCF_007668225.1 Cereibacter sediminicola
CGGGGGGTCAAAATTGGACGCCGATTGGGGGTCAATTTTGGATGCCGATTGACACACTGGGGGGCCGCGATCTGAGTGGGCCTTCTCTCCCCGCTCTCCTACATCCTCGTGCTGGCTGCGCTAACGCATGGCGCACCGCTCAGCCTCGTGACCGTGGCGACTGCTCGGATGCGGAGTGCTGATCTCCGGAGTGATCCTGCTGTCGTCGTCCTGATGCCTCGTCTGCGCGTCGGGGGATGTCTGCAGTGCCTGAGGCAGCGCGCCTCATGGCTCCCGTGACGACATCGTTATTAGCCGCACAGATCAGGCGGTGCTCCGGTTGTGGAGCTGGACGGGCAACGGCCTCCCGGTGCGGTGAGTGGTGTTACGGGTAGCGCGTCCTTGATCGTCAAGAGCACGTCCACCGGGTACGCCTACGGGTCGAGGCCGCGCAGCTTCCCGCTCTCGCGAACTTCGTGATCAGGAAGTCCTGCATCCGCCAGCAACCGGAACTTTCCCCTGCCGAAAGTTGGACGCTAGTTCGTCGCCCCCGCGGGATCGCCAAGACCTCCGAGGCGAGACAGGCATCACGCGGGTTCCGGCTTGCCGATCAACCTAATTCGGGCGCGTGGCAGGGGCTGCCGGAAGGGCGAGACGCCGTGTCGCTTGGTGTCGGCTTTAATAGCCGTAATCCATGGCCTACCGCGAGGCAGCCAGACCGCCGCGTTTGGCGCGATGTGATGGCGGTCCATAAGATCACCGCAACTACCAGGCTTGGTGGCGAGCCCAACCTGATTGTGATGATCCGAACGGGGTCCGCGGGCAACTGTGCCGATGACCTGTCGCAGGACGTGGGGGACGGAGCCCGTTTCGGGCGTCTGGGCTCGGAAAACACGGTGCGAATGGGCGTCGCCCAAGTGCGCAGCACGGCATTGGAAGGCGGCTCCGTCTCCCTGACTATCGAGGAGCAGAGCCAGAAAATCAATCCGCAGATGAAGTTCACGCCCGAAGCAGCCCTCGCCCTCGCAGTGAACTGGCCCCCGTTTCGACCGGACACTTGGGCATAACCATGGAGGCTCAGGT
>NZ_VDEK01000111.1:0-1002 GCF_007668225.1 Cereibacter sediminicola
AGGCGGTGCTGATGAACCATCGGACGCGTGACTTCCTTGTCCGCCAGCTGACCCAACTCGCCAACGCGATCCGCGCCCATCTGGGCGAATTCGGCCTGGTCGTGCCGAAAGGCGTCCACAGTGAGGCGGGCCTGAAAACGATCCGGGGGATCGTTTTCCCGACGAACGAACCGCCTTGTCACCGAAGCCGAGGCCGCCGATCTGCCCGCTGGAGCCCGCGTGCCGCTCGATCTGCTGGCGCAGCAGTTCCGCGATACCAAGACGTGCATCGATGCCATCACCGCCGATCTGCGCCGCGCCGCCGAGGCGGACGAAACCGCACGGCGGCTGCAAACGATGCCGGGCATTGGCCCCATCACGGCCAGCGTTCTGGCGGCTGCACTGCCGGACGTGTCGGCCTTCCGCTCGGCCCGCGATCTGCCTAGCCTGGCTCGGGCTGACGCCGAAACCGCATTCGAGCGGCGGCAAGGAACGCCTTGGGGCGATCTCGAAGATGGGCAATCGATTTATCCGACGGCTGCTCTACCTCGGGGCCATGGGGGTGATCTCGACCCGCAGGTGTACCGATCCCGGCGAGGATTGGTTGGGGCGCATGCTGGCGAAGAAGCCGCGGAAGGTCGTGGCCATCGCATTGGCCAACCGCATGGCGCGACAGGTCTGGGCAATGCTGCGAACAGGCGAGGCCTGGCGGACGGCCTGAGGGCAGGGAACTCCGGGCCGATAGCGGCCTGAACGAACTGGCGAGGGCAAGGTGAGATGATGGCACACTGACGGAACCGAGGAAGGCACACTCCGTTCGGACCGGAGCGCACCAAGCGCGCGCCATTGACAGGGACCCAATCTTCACGCAAGGGCTCCGCCCGTTCCCGCCTCAAACTGCCCATCGGACAGTTTGCCGCTTCGCGGAGCGGCGTTCACTTCATCAGGGCGCGCGGGCAAGCCGCAGATCAGACGCCGAATACATGGCCGCACCCGACCAGCTGCCGAAGATCGCCGCCCCCC
>NZ_VDEK01000112.1:0-937 GCF_007668225.1 Cereibacter sediminicola
CCGACCTTCTGCAATCCGGCCTCAGGCTGGGAGAAGGGCCAGGTCGAGAAGGGAGTGCAGGACGCCCGGCCGCGACTGTGGCAGCTGATGCCGTCCTTCCCCGACCTCGACGCCCTGAACGCCTGGCTGGAGGAGCGTTGCATCGCGCTGTGGCAGGAGACCGAGCACGGCAGCCTGCCCGGCACCATCGCGGACGTCTTCGCTGCAGAGCAGGCAGCGCTCATGCCGCTGCCACCTGCCTTCGACGGCTTCGTCGAGATGCCCAAGCGGGTGTCGCCCACCTGCCTGATCACCTTCGAGCGCAATCGCTACAGTGTTCCGTGCTCCGGGCTTACGCGGCGCCACTGGCGCCACGGTCCCTTCGCACCTTTCGCGAACCGGCCCGTCAGCCTGCACATCTATCCCGAGCGGCTGGTGGTGGTCGCCGAGGGGCAGGTCCTGTGCGAGCACCAGCGCCTCATACTGCGCTCTCACCACGTGCCGACGCGTACGATCTACGACTGGCGGCACTATCTCGCGGTCATCCAGCGCAAGCCCGGCGCGCTGCGCAGTGAGCCATGGTGCCGCCACTGGTCCGAGGCCCATGGCGAACGCCCCCTTCGCCGAGCTGCCTGCCGGCTTCAGGCAGTTGCAGGCCCTGATGCTGCGGCGTGTCGGCGGTGACCGGGAGATGGTCGACATCCTCGCCCTGGTGCTGCATCACGACGAGCAGGCGGTGCTGACAGCGGTGGAACTGGCGCTGGCCGAGGGCGTGGCGACCAAGACCCATGTGCTGAACATCCTCCACCGCCTGGTGGACGGCAAGACTGCCACCGGGCCGGACATCGACACGCCAGAGGCACTGGCCCTGCGCCGTGAACCGAGGGCCGATGTCGGCCGCTATGTGTTTCGGCGTGCAATTTTGACCCCCCAGGCGGGGTGATCGGCGTCCAATTTT
>NZ_VDEK01000113.1:0-913 GCF_007668225.1 Cereibacter sediminicola
TTCGCCCCTATACCCAAGTCAGACGAACGATTTGCACGTCAGTATCGCTGCGGGCTTCCACCAGAGTTTCCTCTGGCTTTACCCCGCTCAGGCATAGTTCACCATCTTTCGGGTCCCGACAGGCATGCTCACACTCGAACCCTTCTCAGAAGATCAAGGTCGGTCGGCGGTGCACCCGCGAGGGATCCCGCCAATCAGCTTCCTTGCGCCTTACGGGTTTACTCACCCGTTGACTCGCACACATGTCAGACTCCTTGGTCCGTGTTACAAGACGGGTCGAATGGGGAGCCCACAGGCCGACGCCCGGAGCACGCTGATGCCGAGGCACGCCGTTAGGCGCGTGCTGCAGACCACGATCACGGCAGCGACGTCTCCACAAGCGTATCAAAAGCCCGGGCTTAGGCCGCCACCGTAATCCGCGTCGGTCCACGCCCCGAATCGATCGGCGGACCGGATTGCTCCGTTCCGCATCCGACCAGGACGCATCGCCGGCCCCCATCCGCTTCCCTCCCGACAATTTCAAGCACTCTTTGACTCTCTTTTCAAAGTCCTTTTCATCTTTCCCTCGCGGTACTTGTTCGCTATCGGTCTCTCGCCTGTATTTAGCCTTGGACGGAGTTTACCGCCCGATTTGGGCTGCATTCCCAAACAACCCGACTCGTTGACGGCGCCTCGTGGTGAGACAGGGTCCGGGCCGGACGGGGCTCTCACCCTCCCAGGCGTCCCTTTCCAGGGAACTTGGGCCCGGTCCGTCTCTGAGGACGCCTCTCCAGACTACAATTCGAGTAGCGAAGCTACCCGATTCTCAAGCTGGGCTGTTCCCGGTTCGCTCGCCGTTACTAGGGGAATCCTTGTAAGTTTCTTCTCCTCCGCTTATTTATATGCTTAAACTCAGCGGGTAGTCCCGTCTGAC
>NZ_VDEK01000114.1:0-891 GCF_007668225.1 Cereibacter sediminicola
GTTGCTCCGGGGTGGTTTTGCTCAGGCCGTGGAAGCTGCGCTTGCCCGCGTGGGCAGTGTGTTTCTGGATGCGGGCGAGGAGATCGAGCGCGGTGCGGGGGCTCGCCGCATGGCCCTTCGCCTTCAGCCGCATGCGCATGACGCGGTAGAGGACGAGCGCGAGGAAGCAGATCAGCGCGTGGGCCCGGATGCGGTCGGGCAGCCGGTGGTGGACCGGGGCGATCTCGATGTCGGACTTCAGCACCCGGAAGCCGCGCTCGATGTCGGCGAGCGCCTTGTAGCGCACGACGGCCTCGGCCGGCGTCAGGTCGGGAGCATTCGTCAGCAGCGCGAGCTTGCCGTCGAAGAGCTCGGCCTCGTGGATGGCGGTCTCGTCCAGCGACCAGCTGAAGCGGTCGGCGGTGAAGTCCGCCTTGAGGAAGCGCGTCAGCTCGGCCTCGGCGACCGCGCGGGTGAAGCGGCTGTAGGCGCCACGGTCGGAGGCCCGCCGGCCCCGGTCGCTTTGCCCAGCATCTTGTGCATCCAGCTTGCCGACCATGCGCTCGGCTAGGGCCTCAAGTTCGGCAATGTGGGCGTGGCGTTTCTCGGACTGCTCGGCTCCGCGCAGCGGATCGTGGGCCACGATCAGGCGGTGGCCGGCGAAGGCGGCCTCGGCGAGGCCCGCCTCGTCGAAGGCAAGGCCCCGGAAGGTCTCGACCAGCTCGCCATAGCGGCGGGCGGGGACGGCCAGGATGAACTCGAGCTTGCGGCCGCCCTGATCGGCGAGCGTGGTCAGGGCATCGATGTTGTCGAGGCTGAGGAGCCCACGGTCGGCGACCAGAACGATCCGCTCGATGGTAACCGCTCGGTTGGCACCGCGGTTGATCAGGCGGCCTCGGCCTGAGCGACGGC
>NZ_VDEK01000115.1:0-891 GCF_007668225.1 Cereibacter sediminicola
GCACGCACCACCAGTGTAGGTAGCCACCAATGGAATGTTGTAGGTGGTGGGGGCGGGGCATTGTACTGGGATGTAGATGCTACACATCGACCGCAGGGCCTGAAGCGACATCCGAATGCTCTCAAGTTGTGCTGGCTGCTGCGGCTGGTACATACCCTGCCATTGTTGTTGGGGTTGTTGTTGCCTGATAGCCTCAGCCACGTTGTGGATGGCTTGGCAACGGAATTGCTCCGGGATCTGTGATAGCTGTCGGCAACATTGGTGCTGCACATTCTGGCAGCTGGTAGGCTGATCCACCGGTATCTGGGGGAATGGCACTGTCACTGGGCTACACTGCTGTTGCAGGAATGTCGTGCACGGTGTCAACTGCTCCTGCAACTGTTGTTGTTGTTGTTGCCCCAATTGTTGTTGCTGCTGGCATTGTATCGGGACGTAGATGTTGCACATCAATGATAGGTTCTCAAGCAACATCCTCATGCTCTTATGTTGTGCTTGCTGTTGGGGCTCCTGCCATTGTTGTTGGGATTGTTGTTGAATGATAGCCTCTACCACGATGTGGATGGCATGGCACCGGGTTCGCTCTGGGATCTGCGCCAACTGCTGGCAGCATTGGTATTGAACGATCTGGCAGCTGCTAAGCTGCTCCACCTGTGTCTGGAGGAACGGCATTCTCAGTGGCCTACACTGTTGTTGCAGGAATGCCACACACGGCCTCATCTGCTCCAGCAACTGTCGTTGCCCAGGTTGTTGTTGTTGTTGGTATTGTCTGAAGCCCTGGCTACATGTGGTTTCCAACTGGGCAATGGCGGTGGTTGCTGTGAGGGCGAGGAGAGCCAGGATGAAGACCTTCATGGTGGCTAGCCTCAAGTTTGCTTTGCTGCTTGTGGTTGT
>NZ_VDEK01000116.1:0-806 GCF_007668225.1 Cereibacter sediminicola
GCCCCTGACGGTGGAGCCGGAGTTTGGCGCCGGGCTGGATGGCCTGTCGGGCGTGATCACCATCGAGATCGGCGGCGTCGTCCTGCGGGTTCCGGGCAACGTGCCGGCCGAACGGGCGGCGGCGCTGGTGCGGGCGCTGCGAGAGGCACCATGATCATCGCCGGACAGCGGCTGCCGATCGTCGTGGCGACCCGGCCCGTCGACTTCCGCTGCGGCCATCAGGCGCTGGCGCTGATCGTGCAGAACGAGCTGAAGCTCGATCCGCATTCGGGCGTGACGGTGATCTTCCGCTCGAAGCGCGGCGACAGGCTGAAGATTTTGGTGTGGGACGGCAGTGGCCTGGTGCTGATCTACAAGCGGCTCGAGCAGGGAAACTTCGCCTGGCCGAAGGTTCAGGACGGGGTCATGCGTCTGTCCCGGGCGCAGTACGAGGCGCTGTTCGAGGGGCTGGAGTGGCGTCGGGTGGTGGCGCAGCGTGTGGCCCCTCCGGCTGCGGCGGGGTGACTCAGGCGGTCGTTTCCGACCTTGTTTTACTGGGGTCCGCGGCTCGGATCGGGTAGAAGGGTGCATGTCGCAGCCCCTCGATCTCAGCCGGTTTCCCGATCTTCCGCCCGAGGTGGTGACGGCCTTCCAGGCCCAGCATGCGGCTCTGGAAGCGGCCCGGTTCGAGGCCTCCGTCGAGCGTGCCGCGCGCCTGCACGAGCAGGCGGTGGTGGCCGAGAAGGACGCCTTCATTGCCGAGCTCAAGGAACTGATCGGGACGCTGGAGGGCCAGGTCGCGCAGTACCGGCAGGCGAAGTTCGGGC
>NZ_VDEK01000117.1:0-805 GCF_007668225.1 Cereibacter sediminicola
ATGACGTAAGTCATGAAACCAGGCCCCGGCAGGCGGCCCTCGGCGGAGCCTTACGGACCATCTCGGAGATGTAGCGTTCGACATCGGCCTCGAGATGGGCCAACCGGCTGGCGATCTTATTTTTGGTGAAGTTCTTGTCACGGTTGTTGACCGCCTTGAACTTGCTGCCGTCGATGGCAACGCACTCACCCTTCAGCACGCCGATCCGGCGGCACAGTTCGACGAAGCGGGCGCAGACCTTGCGAATGGCTCTGCCGTTCGCGCGCCGAAACTCGGCAATGGTCTTGTGATCCGGGACCAGCTTTCCGGTCAGCCACATCACCTCGACATTCCGGCCGGCTTCCCGCTCCAGTCGGCGGCTGGACGGGATCCGGTTCAGGTAACCGTAGATGAACAGCTTGAGCAGAACCGACGGATGATAGCCATGTCGTCCGGTCTTCGCCGGGGAGGCACGGACGAAACCGATGTCAGGAAGGTCGAGCTCCTCCACGAAAAGATCCACGACGCGGACGAGAGCGTCCTCGCTGATCCAATCCTCGAGCCGATCCGGAAACAGCACCGTCTGGCCGCGCTGCACACCCTCGATGAAACCGACCATGCCGCCCCCCGCTCTGCAGAAATCCTACCACAAACAAGGGTTTCGACACAGCCTCGGCCCTTTGCGGACAGTAAGCGCGCTACGATACCGCGACGCAGCGCTCCTGATAGCTGCCACTTGGGCTTGGCGCAGCGAGGACGGTTCGCGAGGGTCTGAACTGGCCCCCGTTTCGACCGGACACTTGGGCATAACCATGGAGGCTCAGGT
>NZ_VDEK01000118.1:0-773 GCF_007668225.1 Cereibacter sediminicola
AACTGGAGAACAAACATTATCTAACACAAATCAACCATGAAGAAATTCCTCATCCTTGCCCTCATTGTTGTCGCGGCGACCACCACGGCCGCCGAACCCTTTACTGCATTCCGTATTGCTTCGGAGCCGCAACATCCATCATCTCCAGAGCAGCAACCAACTCCACAGCCACAAGAACAACCAGTTCCACATCAAAAGTTGAACCCATGCAGGGATGCCCTCCTACAACAGTGTAGCCCAGTTGCTGATATGTCGTTCCTCCGGTCACAGGTGGTGCAACATAGCAGCTGCTTGGTAATGTGGGAGCAGTGTTGTCAGCAACTAAAAGCGATCCCCAAGCAGTCAAGATGTGAGGCCATCCACAACGTCGTGCACGCCATTATTTTGCAACAACAACAACAATTGGTACAAGCTACTTCCACCCAACCTCAGCAGCAGCAACAACAAGGTCAACAACAACAACAGGGTCTGGGTTCTAGCCAGCCACAACAACAAACACAACTGGATCAGGGTTGGATTGCGGTGATAGGGACATGGGTGATTCAGACCATTCCGGCAATGTGCGACGTGCATGTTCCACCATACTGCTACACCACCATATCACCATCCAGTGACGTCACTACCGACATGGGCGGCTACTGAGAAGACGAGAGTTCTAGTATCCGAAAAATGGACCACCAATGTTTAGTCAATGGTCCGATCCATGTAGCGGTGAAAAATAAAGTGCCATGCATTATCATGTGTGGACTAGACTGGCACTAGTTCAAACTTGG
>NZ_VDEK01000011.1:0-115324 GCF_007668225.1 Cereibacter sediminicola
GACCTGAGCCTCCATGGTTATGCCCAAGTGTCCGGTCGAAACGGGGGCCAGTTCAGGCCTTGACCGCGCTTTCCGAGATGCCGAGCGCGTAGGCCATCTGCTTGTAGCGCATCCCCGTCGAGAGCATGCGGAGCACCTCGACCTGGCTCTCGGTCAGGGTCTGGGGCTCATTGACATGCAGCGCGGTCAGAAGCTCGCGCAGGTCGATGATCTCGGCATCGGTGAACTCGCGGTCGGCCCGCGCGAAGATGCCGAAGCTCTTCTTGGGCACAGCGCCCCGTCCGACGAGGCAGATGGTGGCGCCGTAGCGCATTCCATACTGCCTGTAGCGGGCCATGACGCCCAGCGGGTCGGGCAGGTCGATCGCGCTCCAGCGCAGGGCGCCGTGGTTGGTGAAGGTCCAGCGCATCAGCGGATCCTGAAGGGCGAGGCCGCGTGCGGTGTAGAGTTCGACAAATTGATCGGGAAAGGTGTTCAGCTCGTCTTCGGGAGAGTAGAATCCCAATCTGAGTGCGACATAGAATCCCGCTTGTGCGATCTGCAGGAACGCTCCCTTCATATCCGACAGATGCATAAGCTTGTGCTGTTCCATTGTAATCCGACAGACCGTAAAGTAGCAGTCGCGCGGCATGATGCCGTGCCTCTTTCTGATACACAACCTGCAGGCCGATACAAAGCATTGTGAACGTTCTTCGCGTGCGCGAACTTCTGAATGATGTGGCCGCTCACTCCGATTGGCACTTTGCCATCGGGGTCAGGATACGATTTGCGAATCCGACGCTTCTCTACCAGACCTACCCGCGCGAGTGGATCAACCTCTACGCCGACAAGGCCTTGATCTTCGTGGACCCCACCGTGCGGTGGGGGCTCGAGCATCCCGGCATCTGTCGCTGGAGCGATCTGGCTGGCACGGATGAGGCCGGAGTCATGGAGAAAGCTGCCGAATTCGGCCTGCGTTACGGTCTCGTCGTTTCGGTGGGCGAGGCGTCCGCCCGCACGCTCGGCTTCTTCTGCCGCGAGGATCGTGAGCTTGACGAGGACGAGGCGCAGTTCGCGCTGGCCCAGGTCCAGAAGCTGCATGACCTTACGGAAGGTATCACCAGCACGACCGAGGGCCAGTTGGCGGAACTTCGCAACTTGAACGCGAGCCTTCGGCGCTAACGATACCGCACGACGGGTGCGCGGCAATCTGCCGCGCACGGCCGTGGCGCCGTCCGCTTGATTCTCGACCTGAGACGCGGCCGCTGAGCACGCGGTCCGGGACGGGGTGCGCCGTTGGCGCAACGCCTCGCGTGCTTCGGGTGCGGCCGTCGGGAACCGGCGCGCAAGCGGCGACTTGACCCGCCATGACGAGAAGAAGAACACGCGCGGCGCGCGCACGCCTCGGTCGGTTCGGCGCCTGGATCGAGCGGCGAACGGTCACCCTGCTGCTGGCGGTGTTCGCGCTTGGGTGGGCCTTTGCCGAGCTTGCCGAACTTGCCTCGGGCGGAAAGGCTCATGCCTTTGACGAGACGCTCCTCCTGCTCATGCGCAATCCGGCGGATCCGGGCGATCCGCTGGGGCCGGCGTGGTTCGAGGAACTGGCCCGCGACGTGACGGCGCTCGGGGGTGTGGGGATCCTCGGGTTCGTCACCCTTGCCGTTGCGGGCTTCCTGGGTCTGGGCGGGCGGTGGCGGACCATGTGGTTCGTCCTGATCGCCACCGGCAGCGGCCAGCTGCTGAGCTTTGGCGCCAAGCGCCTGTTCGACCGCCCGCGCCCCGACCTCGTGCCGCACGAGACGGTCATCTACACCGCCAGCTTCCCGTCGGGGCACGCGATGATGGCCGCCGTCACCTACCTCACGCTGGCGGCCGTGCTGGCCCGCACGCAGCCGCTCCTCCGGGTCAAGGCCCATATCCTCGGCGTGGCGATCCTCCTCACGGTGATGATCGGCCTGAGTCGGGTCTATCTGGGCGTCCACTGGCCGACGGACGTGCTGGCGGGCTGGACGGGCGGCGCGGCCTGGGCGCTCGGCTGCCTGATGGTGGCGCGCTGGCTCCGGCGGCGGCGGATGATCGAGCCGGGCGAGCCGGGGAACGATCCGCCCCCGACGCACGTTTCCCCGCCCGAGCCGTGATGGCACCGCACGGCAGGGCGTGGCGGGGACGGCGCCGGGGAAGCGGGATGCGTCACGGACACCGGGCGGCGGTCGGTCTTCTGATCCTGTGCGGAGCGGGCGGCTGTCATGGGCCCCAGTCGGTCTTTTCGGCCGGCGGCGCCGACGCAATCGAGCTGAACCGGCTCTTCGCCGTGATGCTGGTGGGCGCCGTGATCCTCTGGCTCTCGCTGAACGGGCTCTTCTTCCATGTCACGCGCCGCCGCACCGGGCGCATGTCGCGCAAGCTGGCCGAGGCGGTCATCATCGGCGGCGGCATCCTGCTGCCGGTGGTGGTGCTGACCGCGCTGCTGGCCTGGGGGCTTTCGATCATGCCCGACCAGCGGGCGCCGGGCGAGGGGCTGCGGGTGCGCATCACCGGCGAGGAATGGTGGTGGCGGGTCGAGTATCTGCCCGACGGCGCGGCGGGGCCGGTGATCTCGGCCAACGAGCTGCGGCTTCCGGCCGGCCGGCGCACCGAGATCGAGCTGCGGGCCGGGCGCGTCATCCATTCCTTCTGGGTGCCGGGTCTCGGTGGCAAGACCGACATGATCCCGGGGCGGACCACGCGCATGTCGCTCGAGCCGGTGACGCCCGGCACCTACCGGGGCCAGTGCGCCGAGTTCTGCGGCGCCTCGCACGCGCTGATGGCGCTGAATGCGGTCGTGCTGGACGAGGGCGACTTCGCCCGCTGGCTCGAGGCCGAGGCGGCGCCGGCCCGGCCGGAGGAGGGCGAAGGCCGCGCCATTTTCTTCCGCGAGGGGTGCGGCGCCTGCCACACGATCCGCGGCACCCCGGCCGCCGGGGCCGTCGGCCCCGATCTCACCCATTTCGGCGGCCGCACCAGCCTCGCCGCGGGCATCCTGCCGATGGAGCGCGCGGCGCTGGTCTCCTGGATCGCCAACGCGGGCGCGATCAAGCCCGAGGCGCAGATGCCGGCCTTCGCACATCTGTCGAAGACAGATCTGGACCGGCTTGCCGGCTGGCTGGAGTCGCTGGAATGACGCGGTCCCACGCCAGCGACGCGCCGCTGCCCGAGGGACCGTTCCCGCCGACCGAGGCGATGCTCTCCGAACCCGTGCCTGCTGCCCTGGCCAAGGCGCAGGCCGATAGGTTGCGCAAGGTCTGGGCCTCGCCGAAGGGCTGGCGCTACCTGTCGGACGTGAACAACAGCGAGGTGGGCGTGTGGTACGCGCTGACCGCGCTGGCCTTCATGCTCTGCGCCGGGGTGCTTGCGCTGCTGATGCGGGTGCAACTCGCGGTGCCGGACAACGACTTCCTCTCGGCCGACCGGTTCAACCAGTTCTTCACCATGCACGGCTCGGCGATGATGTTTCTCTTTGCCGTGCCGATGTTCGAGGCGATCTCGATCATCCTGCTGCCCGCGCTGCTTGGCGCGCGCGACCTGCCGTTCCCGCGGCTCTCGGCCTATGGCTACTGGTGCTTCCTGATCGGCGGCGTCTTCGTGATGGGCTCGATCCTCTTCGACGCGGCGCCGAAGTCGGGCTGGTTCATGTATCCGCCGCTGGCCACGCAGGACGAGGGGCTGGGCTCGGACATCTGGCTGCTGGGGCTGTCCTTCATCGAGGTGGCCTCGATCGCCGCCGCGGTCGAACTGATCGTGGGCGTGCTGAAATGCCGCCCGCCGGGGATGCGGGTCAACCTCATGCCGCTTTATGCCTGGTATGTGCTGGTGGTGGGGGGCATGATCCTCTTTGCCTTCCCGCCGCTGATCGCGGGCGACCTGCTGTTCGAGATGGAGCGCGGCTTCGACTGGCCCTTCTTCGACCCCGAGCGGGGGGGCGATCCGCTGCTCTGGCAGCACCTGTTCTGGATCTTCGGCCACCCCGAGGTCTATATCATCTTCCTGCCCTCGATCGCGCTGGCGGCCATGATCGTGCCGACCGCGGCGCGCCAGCCCATCGTGGGCTACTCCTGGATCGTGCTCTCGGCGGTGGGGACGGGCTTTCTCAGCTTCGGCCTGTGGGTGCATCACATGTTCACCACCGGCCTGCCCGCCCTGTCGCTGGGGTTCTTCTCGGCCGCCTCCGAGGCGGTGGTGATCCCGACCGGGATCCAGCTCTTTGCCTTCGTGGCGACGCTGATGGTGGGCCGGGTGACGATGATCCTGCCGATGCTCTGGATCGCGGGCGGGCTTGCCGTCTTCACGGCCGGCGGGCTCACCGGCGTCATGGTGGCCATCGCCCCCTTCGACTGGCAGGTGCACGACACCTATTTCATCGTGGCCCACCTGCATTACACGCTCTTTGGCGGCATGGTCTTTCCGATCATTGCGGGGGTCTATTACTTCTATCCCGTCATCACCAGGAAGGCCCTGTCCGAGCGGCTGGGGCGCTGGTCCTTCTGGCTGCTGTTCACCGGCTTCAACGTGACCTTCCTGCCCATGCACCTGACCGGGCTGAAGGGGATGCCGCGGCGGGTCTTCACCTACCCGGGACATGTGGGCTGGGACTGGCTGAACCTCATCTCGACGGTGGGCGCCTTCGTGATGGCGGCGGGCCTCCTCGTCTTCGTGGTGGACCTGCTGCGCCTCAAGCGGACGAAGATCGCCGAACGGAATCCCTGGGGGGCTGGGACGCTCGAATGGTCGCATGATCTTGAGAACGAGAGCTGGGGCGTGCGCTCCATCCCTCATGTCGAGACGCGCTACCCGATCTGGCAGCAGCCGAAGCTGGTCGAGCGGATGGATGCGGGCCGCTTCTACCTGCCCGACGCCGAGACGATGCAGCGCGAGACGCTGGTGACGTCGGTGATCGACGGGCGCCCGCTTCAGCTCTTGCGGATCGGCGGGCCGACCTGGAAGACGCTCTGGGCCGCGCTCTTCACCGGCGGCGCCTTCATCTTCCCGACCTTCTCCTGGTACGGCCCCGCGATCGTCAGCGCGGCGCTTGCGGTGGCCATGGTGCTCTGGTGGCTCTGGACCGGGACGGCCGAGATCCCCGAGAAGGAGATGGCCGACGTGGGCCTGGGCCTGAGCCTGCCGATCTATGTCTCGGGCTCCGGGGCGGTCGGCTGGTGGGCGGTCTGGATCACCATGCTGGGCGACAGCACGGCCTTTGCGAGCCTCGTCTTCGGGGTGTTCTTCTACTGGACAGCCAGCGCCGACTATCCACCCGCGGGCGCGGCGCACGCCGACTGGCGGCTGGGGCTGGTCGCGCTGGGGCTTGGCCTTGCCGCCTGGGCCCTGACGCTGGCCGCACGCGAGGCGAACCGCCGCCGTCGCACCGGCCTTGCACGCGCCTGTCTCGTGGCGGCACCTCTCTTCACGTTGGGGACGGGCGCGGCCCTGATCGGCGCGCCGTGGGTGGCCGGGCTCGAGCCGACCTCGCATGTCTATCCGGCCAGCATGTGGGTTCTGGTGGTCTGGACCGCCGCCCATCTGATCGCGGGCCTCCTGTTCCAGCTCTACGGGCTCGCCGGTCTGGTGTTCGGCCGGATCACGCCGCGCCATGACGCGCCTTTGTGGAACTCGGCCCTGTTCTGGCACTTCCTGGGGCTGACGGTGCTTGTCACCGTTGTGATGATCGCGGCCGTTCCGCGACTGCTCGGGTGAGGGACCGGCATGAGCGACGAGCCGAAGATCTCGCAGGAGAAGGAGTTCTCGGAGGAACGCGCCAGCCTCTGGAAGATCACCTTCGCGCCCACCATCTGGGCCGTGCATTTCGTGACCTGCTACGCGGCGGCGGCCGTCTTCTGCGCCAGGTTCCCCGGTGCGGAGGCGCAGGTTCACCTCTTGCGCTGGGGGATTGCCCTGCTGACGCTGGTGGCGCTGGCGGGCATCGTCCTCGTGGGGATCAGCGCCTGGCGGCAGTGGGATTTCCTCGACGACTACGATTACGCCCATGCGGGCGGCAACAGCGAGGACCGGCACGAGTTTCTCGGCCACGCGGCCTTCCTGCTCGCGATCGTCGCATTTGTGGGCACGGTCTATACCGCGCTTCCCGCGCTCTTCTCGGGGACCTGCCGATGATGGCCCGTTGGGTGGAGAGTCTTGCATGAGGCCGCTTCCGCTTCTTGGCGGCCTGGCCGTGCTGGCGGCCCTCGCGGGCTCGGCGGTCGTTTTCCTCGGGCTCTTCGACACGTCGGCCCGCAAGGGGCACTGGCCGGGCATCTCGTGGGTGCTGCACACGACCTTCCGCACTTCGGTCGAGCGGCACGCCCCTCCGCCCGAGGACGTGCCCGACCTCACCGATGCGATGGCGCGCCTTGGTGCGCGCCACTACGATTCCGCCTGTCGCGTCTGCCATGGCGCGCCGGGGGTGCGTCAGGGGGCGACCGTGCGCGCGATGCTGCCCGCGCCGCCGCCCATCGCCCAGGCGGTGCGAGGCTGGCGTCCGAACGAGCTGGGCTGGATCGTCCGCGAGGGGGTGAAGATGTCGGGCATGCCCGGCTGGCCCTCGGCCCGCAACGACGAGGTCTGGGCGGTCGTGGCCTTCCTCACCCGCGTGCGGGGCATGAGGGCCGAGCAATATGCCGCCCTCGTGGGTCCGGCCACGGCCGAGGGCCCACCGGGCTTTGGCTATTGCGCGGGCTGCCACGGCATCGACGGCATCTCGGGCAACGAGCAGATCCCGAGGCTGGATATCCAGACGCCCGATTACCTCGAGATGGCCTTGCTGACCTACCGCGACGGGCGCCGCCAGAGCGGCTACATGCGCCACGCGGCCAGCGCCGTGCCCGCCGAGACGCTGCGCCCGCTGGCGCGACGGTTCGGCCGGTCGTCAGCGCAGCCGGGCGCGACCGAAGGCGATGCGGCGGGGAAGGCCGCCGGCTCGGGCGCGGCAGGGGCGCCGGAAGATCCGGTCGAAGAAGGCCACAGGCTGGCGTTCGCCCTCGACCGCCGACGCGACATTCCGGCCTGCCAGTCCTGCCACGGACCACAGGCCGAGCGGCGGCGCGCCGACACGCCCTCGCTCGCCGGCCAGTATCGCGGCTATCTTGAGACGCAACTCATCCTGTGGCGCGAGGGACTGCGCGGCGGCGGCCCGCGCGCGGAGCTGATGTCCGAGGCGGCGCGCCGGTTGAGCGATGAGCAGATCGCGGCGCTCGCGACCTATTACGCCTCGCTGGCGCCCGAGGTGCCGGCGGCCGGCGGCGCCGACTGAGCGTCAGGAGGGGCGGGGACCGCGCCCCTGTTCCTCGAGATGGCGGCGCAGGAGCGCCATGTTGCGCAGGTTCGACTTGAAGGCCACGTCGAAGATGGTGCCCAGCACCGGGACGCTGCCGCCGACGAAATCGATTCCCGTGTTCGCCGCCATGCGCAGGATGACCGGGGTGGGCACACCCAGTTGCCGGGCGCGCCAGATCAGCCAGGCGCCGGGAACAAGAGTGACCGCGTCGCCCAGACCCGGCACGATGCTCGCGATCCCGTCCCAGCCGAAGCGGATGCCGAAGAGCCGGAACCGCGCGTCAAGAAGCCGCGCGAGCGAATCCAGCCTGCGGATCTCGCGGTCGAAGTCCTGCCGGGTCATGTGGCTCTCCGCAAACGGGTCCAGCCGCTGCGCCCCCGCCAGAATCGCGAGACGCGCTCGGGGTCGAGCATCTCGTTGTCGGCGATCAGGTTGCCCCCGATCGCCCCCAGCTCCGGCGGTTCGAAGGGGCGGAGCGACCGGCCCGGCCCCCGCAGCGATTCGATGGCGGCGATCAGAGAGCCCTTGGCCCTCAGCACCGCCTGAAAGGTCTCGCGCGGAACGCCCAGATGCTCGGCGATCAGATCGTCGCGCAGGGCGGCGATCCGCTCCTGCAGCCCGATCTCTCCGGCCGCCGCCTCCACCGACAGGTCGCATTCCGTGTCAAAACCCATCGACCGGTTGTTGAGGTTCGACGACCCGACCTTGAGCAACCTCTCGTCCATCGCCAGCACCTTGGCATGGACATAGATCGGCTGGCCCTGAACCGTCACCGGGTGGTAGATGCGGAAGCGGTCGTAGCGGTCGGCCTCGGCGATCATGCCCAGCAGCTTGGCGCGCGAGGCGCCCATCACCGTCTCTTCGAGCCAGCCGTTCGCGGTCAGCGGATTGACGATCACGATCTCCGGCCCGTCCTCCTCGCGCAGGCGCGCGGCGATGGCCTCGGCGATGCGGCGTGCGGCGAAATACTGGCTTTCGATGTAAAGCGTGCGCTCGGCGCGGCCGATGATCTCGAGGTAGAGCTTCTCGATCTCGTGCACGCCCGGCCGCTCGCCATAGTCGGGCAGCGTGCGCGAGATGCCGACCTCGGCCCCTTCCAGCAGCGGCTCGAGCCCGTCGAGCCAGCGGGTCTCGCAGGCCGGGGGCGGCTCGAGCCGCTCGCCCGTGGCCTGTTCCCAGCGGTTGCGCGTGATCTCGCCCAGCGCCGCCGCCGCGGGGCCGTTCACCGCCGTCGTCACGTCATGCCAGGGGCCATAGTGGCGCCGCGTGGTGGGCCGGCGGCGGCGCGGCTCCTGGTCGAGATGGTCCCGCGTGTCCCACCGGTCGGCGGTCATGTCGATCCCGCCGCAGAAGGCCAGCACATCGTCGATCACGACGATCTTCTGGTGATGCACCGAGGCAAGCGGGTGGGCGCCGTCGAGCCGGAAATGCATCCGCTTGTCGCTGAGCCAGTTGAGCACGAAGAGGGGCGTCGATCCGCGCCCGAGCGCCTTGACCGTGCCGAGATCCCATTTCAGCACGCGGATCTCCAGCTCGGGCCGGTGGCGGACCACCCAGTTCAGGAACCGGCCCAGCGTGTCGGGCGCCTTGCCGCGCGGTCCCCTCGGGTCGAGCCGGATGCGCGCGTCGAAATCCCAGGCGACCATGATGACCGAGTGCTTCGCCTCTAGGATCGCCTGCTTGACGCGGGCGAAATAGTCGGCCGCGTCGATGATCACGGCCAGACGGTCCGCGCGCTCGATCCGCCAGCAGGTTTCGCCGGGCCGGAGGATGGGGCGGTGCTCGTTCATGGCAAGGGGCTCTCCTGAAGTCCCCTCTCCAATGAGCGGCGCCCGTCCACGGTTCCTGCCGGCCGTCTTTCAGCGCAGTGCCACCCCGATCGGGTCGAGCAGCAGGTCGGGCCGGATCCCCAGGATCAGGATGATGGCCGTGGCGGTGCCAAGAAGCATCCTCTCGGGCCAGCGGAGGGTCGGATCGGCCGGGTCGGGTGCGCGGCGGAAGATCAGGGCCACGAAGCGCAGGTAGTAGTAGGCGCCGAGCGCCGACCCGGCGATGGCGAGCGTCAGAAGGCCCCAGGCCCGGCCCTCGATCAGGGCGGTGATGATCACGTATTTCCCGAAGAAGCCGGCCGAGATCGGCAGGCCCGCCAGCGAGACCAGCGCGGCCGTCATGGCCGCACCCGCCAGCGGACGCCGCCACACGATCCCGCGCAGGTCGGCAATCCGCGTCTCGCGCCCGATCAGCGCGGCCACGCAGAGCGCGGCCAGCAGGGCCGGCGCATAGGTGACGATGTAGAAGAGGGCCGCCGCCGGGGCCGAGGCCGCCCCGGTGGCGAGCGCGGCCGCGATGTAGCCCGCATGGCCCACCGAGGAATAGCCGAGCATCCGCGCCACCCCGTCCTGGCGAAGCGCCGCGAGGTTGCCAAGCAGGATCGAGATGCCCGCGAAGGTGCCGAGCCCCAGCGCCCAGACCTGCGGCAGCCCCACCGCGTCGAGGCGGACAAGGGCCGTGACCACCGCCACCTTGGAGGCTGCACCCGCGAAGGCCGCAGCCGCCCCCGGCGCGCCGGTGAAGGCGTCGGGCGTCCACATGTGGAACGGCGCGAGCGCGAGCTTGAAGGCGAGCCCGGCCAGAAGCAGTGCCGCGGCGAAGGTGAGCAACGCCTCGGGGCGCCCCAGCGCCTCCAGCGCGAGCGACCCGGTCGCGGCATGGCCAAGCGCGAGCCCCATCAGCAGGGTCGCGGCCGCCGCCGCGCCGAGGATGAGGAACTTGTAGCCCGCCTCGAGCGCCGCCCGGTCGAGCGGCAGGACGAAGAGCGCCACGAGCGCGAGCGTGATCAGCTCGAGCCCGAGGAACAGGCTCGCCGCATGGACCGCCCCGGTCAGCACCACGCCTCCGAGCGTGGCGAGAAGGAGCAGGGCGGGCCCTTCCTTCGAGGGCCCTTCGGGGCGCAGGAAGGCGAGGCTGCCGAGGGCCGAGAGACAGACGACAAGCCCCGTCAGCCGGGACATGCGGTCATCGGCCAGCAGCACGGACAGGCCGTCGGGCGCGCCGAGCCGCAGGGCAAGGGCGACACTCGCCGCGACGAGCGCGAGGCCCGCGATCCAGCGCGCCAGCCCCGGCAGGCGCGGCGCGGCGAGCATCGCCGTCACCGCTCCGGCGCCAAGCAGGATCACGGGCAGAAGGGCGGCAAAGCTGGGCATCAGGGGACCGTCACCGGGACAAGGGCCGCCTCGACCGCGCCTTCGAGCGCACCCATCAGGAGTTGCGGCAGCATCCCGAACAGCAGCGTCGCCACCGCCAGCAGCACGATCGGCCCCATCTCGCGCAGCGTCAGATCCTCGAGCGCCTCGGTCCGGCGCGACTTGCCGAACACCACCCGCTTGAACAGCCGCGTCGCATAGACGACCGAGACCACCAGCGAGATCAGCGTGATCGAGGCGAAGATCCAGTTCACCTGGAACATGCCGGTGATGACCAGCGCCTCGCCAAGGAAGTTCGCCGTGCCCGGCATGGCGAGCGCGGCCGAGAAGAAGACCGCGAAGGCCGCGGCAAAGCGGGGCGCGTTCTGCTGCAGCCCGCCCAGCTCGCGCAGGTCGCGCGTGCCGGTCCGGTCATAGAGCGCGCCGATCAGCAGGAACAGCGCCGAGGCCGAGAAGGCATGGGCCACCATCTCGACCCCCGCGCCCATCAGCGAGAAATAGACCCCGCCGCAGATCCCCATCAGCACGATGCTCATGTGCGCGACCGAGGTGTAGGCCACCAGCCGCTTGGCGTCGGTCTGCCCGCAGGCCAGGAGCGCCCCGTAGATCGAGCCGAAGGCGCCGAGCGCAAGCCCGAAGGGGGCGAGCGTGGCGAACCCCTCGGGGAAGAGCATCGGCGGGAAGCGGAACAGCCCGTAGGCCCCGGTCTTGAGCAGAAGACCCGCAAGCAGGATCGAGCCCGCCGTGGGCGCCTGCGTGTGCGCATCCGGCAGCCACGCATGCAACGGCGGCACCGGCAGCTTCACGAGGAAGGCGGCCGCAAAGCCCAGCAGCAGCAGAACCTGCACGCCATGCGGGATCTGACGCTCGGCCACCTCGAAGGCGTCGAAGGTCACCGTCTCGCCGGTGGCCCCCAGATAGAAGACCGCCGCCAGCAGCCCGAGCCCCGCGACCGCGTTGAAGACGAGGAACTTCAGCGCAGCCGCCTCGCGGTCGCCGTGGCCCCAGACCGAG
This sequence comes from Cereibacter sediminicola, assembly GCF_007668225.1. NCBI lineage: Bacteria > Pseudomonadati > Pseudomonadota > Alphaproteobacteria > Rhodobacterales > Paracoccaceae > Cereibacter > Cereibacter sediminicola. Next base: position 11,503 of record NZ_VDEK01000011.1, read on the forward strand.
ATCAGCAGGAACGAGGGGACCAGCATCAGCTCCCAGAAGAAGGCGAAGACGAGGAGGTCGAACGACAGGAACACGCCGTTGGAGGCCGCCACCGTCCAGAGGAGCGCCGCGTTCAGAAGGCCCGAATATTCGGTGATCTTCCAGGAGACGATGACCGAGACGATCCCCAGGGCCAGCGACACGACCAGCAGCGCGCCCGAGAGCCCGTCCATGGCCAGGATCACCTGCAGTCCCAGAGAGGGTGCCCAGTCGTAGCGCTCGATCGCGATCCAGCGGCCGTCTCCGTCCGAGAAGAAGCTCGAGATCAGGATCAGGAGCGCGAGCCCCAGGGCCGCGATCGCCACCCAGCGCTCGGCGTCCCGTCCCCAGCGCCCGGCGAAGAGCGCGGCGATCCCGCCGAAGAACGGCAGCAGGATGAGCGCGGTCAGTTCCATGTCGTACCCCATGCAATCACGAGAAGGGCGGCCGTCCCGAGGGCCGCGCCGAGCGCATAATCCCGGCTCCGCCCGGTCTGGATGGCGCAGACCAGCACCCAGAGCCGCACCAGCCGGTTGGCCAGACGCATCCAGAACCGGTCGAACCGGTCATGCGCCAGCCGCTCCACCAGCGCCTGCGTGCCCTGAAGCGCGAGGCTGACCGGAAATGTCCCCACCGGGTCCACCGTGCCGCCGCGATGGCCGTTCAGCCACCGGACGATGTTGACGAAGGGCCGCACGAAGAGCGCCTGATAGATCCCGTCCATCCGCGCGCCCCGGCTCAGCCAGCGCACGATCTGGACGTGGCGCAACTCAAGCTCGGCCTCGGCCCGCGCGCCGATGCGGTTGCCCGCGAGGAAGCGGACGAGCCGGACGTAGGGCTCGATCACCCAGCGCTGGAACTTGCGGTCGAGCCGGGTGGGCCGGCGCATGTCGCGCGCGCCTGCCACGGCCGCGGCGAGGGCGGGGACGAAGGTGATGGCAGCGGCCCCGGCCATGCCGACGAAGGGCGCCGCGGCGGCAACAAGCTCGGGCAGATGCGCGGGATGCGGCGCCTCGGCCCCGAGGAAGCGGATGATCGGCCCCACGATGATCCCGCCGAGCAGCGACCCCGCCGCGAGCAGCACGAGCGGCAGCGTGATGAAGCCGCTGCCCCAGCGCGGGCGGTAATGCAGGTCGAGCGCGACCGGATGGCCCCGCCGGGCGTGGCTGATGTGGGCGGGCTCGGGCTGGAGCGCCTCGAAGACCGGGCGGAAGGCGTAGATGGCGGTGCAGGTCGCCGTCAGCAGCGCCAGCACCCAGATCGCGATCCCGAAGGCGCCGCCCTCCCAGGCCGTGGCGAGGATGGCCTCCTTGGACCACCAGCCGGCGGTGACGATGGGCAGGCCCGCCAGCGAGGCCGCGCCCGCTACGTAGGCAAGGAAGCTGATCGGTCGGCGCCGCAGCGCCCCGCGCATCGCCTGCAGGCTGGTGCCGAGGTCGGACCCGTGGGTGATGTCGCCCGCCGCAAGGAACAGGAGCGACTTGAACATCGCATGCACGACGAAATGCGCGATCGCCACCTCGGGCGCGCCCAGTCCGATCGCCAGCACCATGAAGCCGATCTGGCTGATCGAGGAATAGGCCAGAAGCCGCTTCACGTCGGTCTGGAAGATCGCCGACAGCGCACCGAAGGCCGCCGTTCCCGCGCCGAAGATGGCCGCGATGGTCTGCACCGCCGGCTCGGACATGACGATGGGCGAGAAGCGCGCCAGCATGAAGGCGCCCGCGGCCACCATCGTGGCCGAATGCAGCAGCGCCGAGACCGGCGTCGGCCCCGCCATCGCCGAGGGCAGCCATGTGTGGAACGGCACCTGCGCCGACTTGCCGAGCGCGCCCGCAAGCAGCAGGAGCGCGATCACGACATGGCGCTCTTCGGTCATCATCGTCCCGGCCGGGATCAGCACGTCGAGCCGCACCGAATTGGCCTCGAGGAACAGCAGAAGCAGTCCCGCGAGCAGGAAGGCGTCGGCAAAGCGGGTGATGATGAAGGCCTTGCGGCCCGCGGCCACCGCCTGCGGCAGGCTGGTGTTGTAGGCGATGAGGAAGAAGGAGCAGAGCCCCATCAGTTCCCAGCCGAAGAAGAAGGTGATCGTGTCGCCCGCCAGCACCATCGTCAGCATGGCGGCGAGGAACAGGTTCATCAGCGCGAAGAAGCGGCGCAGGTCGGCGATGCGCGCGTCCGACATGTAGTCGATGGCATAGGTAATCACCAGCGCGCCGACCGCCGCGACCGTCAGGCCCACCAGCGTGCTCATTGGATCGAGCAGCAGCGCCAGCGCCACCTCGGACTGGCCGAAGACCAGCGTGAAGATCGGCATGACGCCGTAGCATTCCGTGCCCAGGCACAGGCCCAGCAACGGCAGCATGGCAAAGAAGGGCGCGATGCCCCCCAGCAGCGCCAGCGCCTGCACGGCCTTGCGGCGCAGGAAGAACGGATCGAGGCCGAGGATCAGGAAGACGGCCAGCGGCGGCGCCGGCACGAGCAGCAGGAGAAGATAGGGGCTCAGCATGTCAGTGCTTCAACCCCGTGATCGTGTCGCTGTCCTCGACATCCGCGCCGCGGCGCAGCGCCAGATAGAGCGCAAGCCCCAGCGCCACCTCGGCGGCCGCGAGGATGATGATGAAGACGAACATTGCCTGACCCTGCTGGCTGCCGTGAAAGGCCCCGCCGGCGAGGAAGGCCAGCGCCGGGCCCGCCAGCATCATCTCGAGCGAGATGAGCTGGAACAGGATCGCGCGCCGCGCCATCAGGCCGAAGAAGCCCGTGGCGAAGATGCCGCCTGACAGCGCGAGGAGGATCAGGAAGGTCGCGCCGCTCATGGCTCCTCCCTCCGCCGTCCGAGATGGCGCGCGCCCATCAGCGCCGCGAGCAGGAGGCCCGAGGCGACCTCGACCGCGACCGCCCAGGGACCGAAGAGGATGGCGCCGAGGCTCAGGCCGCTGTCCGGGGCGGCGGCGGGTGAGGTGCCCCCGGCCAGCAGGCCGAGCGCAAGCGGCAGCGCTACAAGCCCGACCGCCGCGGCCGGGCGGCGCCAGCCCTGCGCCAGCCGCGCCCGCTCGCGCGCCAGCGCCTCGGGCGAGGCGTCGGCCGTCATCACGACGAAGACGAAGACCGCGACGATGGCTCCGGCGTAGATCAGGATCTGGACGGCGCCGGCAAAGCCCGCTCCCACCGCGAAGAAGCAGCCCGCCAGCGACAGGAGCGCCGCCACCAGCCAGATCAGCGCATGCACGACCGAGGGCCGCGTCACCGCGAGGATCGCGCAGGCCAGCGCCACCGAGGCGCACCAGATGGCTGCGAGGTTGCTCATGGGCACAGATCCTTCGGATCGACGGGATCGCTGTCCTTGTCTGCGATGGCCTTGCCCGCCACGTCCCAGTAGCGGTAGCCGGGGTGCTTGCCCTCACCGGAAATGAGCAGGTCCTCCTTCTCGTACTGCAGGAAACCGCGCCGGTAATCGGCCAGCTCGACATCCGGCGTGAGCTGGATGGCCGAAGTCGGGCACGCCTCCTCGCAGTAGCCGCAGAAGATGCAGCGGGCGAAGTTGATGCGGAAACTCTCGGGATACCAGCGGCCGTCCGGCGTCTCGGCCTTGACCACGTCGATGCAATCGACCGGGCAGGCGGCGGCGCAGAGGTTGCAGGCCACGCAACGTTCCTGCCCGTCGGGGTCGCGCGTCAGCACGATCCGGCCGCGGGTGCGGGGCGCGAGCGGCAGCTTGACCTCGGGATATTCCACGGTCTTCGTGGGCGCGAAGACCATGCGCCCTACCCGAAGGATGCTGTCGAGGATACCCTTCATGCGCTCCTCCCCACGGCGATCCAGGCCGTCAGCAGAAGGTTCAGCAGCGCCAGCGGCAGCGCGACCTTCCATGCGAAGGCGATGAGCTGGTCGTAGCGCGGGCGCGGCAGGGCGGCGCGCAGCCAGACGAAGATCACCGCGATCGCCGCCACCTTCAGCCCGAACCAGATCGGCCCCGGCAGGATCGGCCCCGCCCAGCCGCCGAGGAAGAGCGTGGTGAAGAGCGCCGCCACCAGCAGGATCGCGATATATTCGCCGAGGAAGAAGAGCGCGAAGCTCATCCCCGAATATTCGGTCATGAAGCCCGCCACGAGGTCCTGCTCGGATTCCTGAAGGTCGAAGGGCAGGCGGTGAGCCGCCGCAAGGCCCGCGATGAAGAAGAGCCCGGCGCCGAGCGGCTGGAGCAGGATGAACCAGAGCCCGCCCTCCTGCGCCGCCACGATGTCGCCCATGCGGAAGCTGCCCGCGAGCAGCACGCAGCCCATGAGCGACAGGCCGAGAAAGCTTTCGTAGGCCAGCATCTGCGCCGCGGCCCTGAGGCCGCCCAGCATCGCATAGCGGTTGCGCGAGCCCCAGGCGCCCAGCACCAGCGCCCAGACGGTCAGGGCCAGCATCCCCATCACGAAGAGCACGCCCACATCGAGATCCGAGATGACAAGGCCGGGGCCGAAGGCCACCACGCCGAAGGCGGCCAGCATCGGCAGGGCCGCAAGGGCGGGGGCGAGCCGGTAGGCCGCGAGGTCGGCCCCGGCGGGCGGCGCGTCCTCCTTCGTGATCAGCTTCACCGTGTCGGCCACCCACTGCAGGAAGCCGAAGGGCCCGACCCGGTCGGGCCCCAGCCGTTCCTGCAGGAACCCCAGAAGGCGCCGCTCGCCCCAGGTGAAGACGCCCGCCGCGCCGAGCAGCCCCATCAGCAGGATGGCCGAGAACAGGAGGAGCAGCAGAACGCTCATGTCCGGTCCTCCGCCGCGAGGGGCTGGTGGCGCGAGGGCGTGCTGTATTGGCCGAGGGTTGCGGTCGGCCCGCGCCCTTGCAACGGATGCGTGGAACGTGCGGTCATGGCGCCATCTCCAGCGTGACGAAGTGGGCATGCCCCCGCGCGCCCGAGAGCGCCACATGCCCCCTCGGCACCGCCGGGTCCAGCGCCAGCGGCGCCGGTGCGGGCAGGCCATCCACCAGCAGGCGCACGCCCTCGGCCGCGCCGAGTGCCGCCGCATCCTCCGGGTGCAGCACAAGCCGCGGACCCGGCGCGCGTTCGGCAAGCGGCGGGCTTGCGCGGTCGGCGGCCGTCGCCGCAAAGGGATCGTGGAGGGGCAGGGTGCGGAAGCCCTCGCCCGGCAGGTCCTCGAGCGGCGTGCCCGGCCCGGTGCTGCCCGGCACGAGCAGCGCCACGCCCGGATCGCCGCCCCGCACCGGCCCGCCCACGCCTTCGGTGCCGACCCAGGCGCTGCTGGCCGAGTGGAGCCCCGGCCGCTCCGCACGGGTGCGCAGCGCCGGAGGGGCATCGAGCCCCTGTGCGCCCTCCATCGACCAGGCGAGCGCGGAGTCCGCATCAATGCGCGGCTGACCTTCCGGCACACGTCCTGCGAGATCGAAGGCGGTGCGCCCCGAGGCGCGCGCGGGCAGGCGCGCGACCGGCGCGGCCTCGGCCCCGGGGGCCGCCTCTCGCACCACGGCAAGGTCCGGGCAATCGTGCGCCAGCGCGGTGAGGATCTCGTCGAGCGTCGTCTCGGTGGCCCCGCACAGCGGCGCGAGGAGCCTCCAGGCCGGCACCAGATCCGACGGACGGCCGGTGAAGAACCGTTGCGCGCGCCCCTCGTGGTTGATGTAGGTGCCCGACGTCTCGGCCGGCGCCGTGACCGGCAGCATGAGGTCCGCCCGCGCCCCGAGCGGACCCTCGAGCCAGTCGAGCAGCATCACCTCGGTCGCGGCCGCCATCAGCCGCTCGACGATCTCGGCCGGGGCGCGGTCAGGCAGCGAGGCGTCGAGCAGGATGACGGGCCGCGGATCGGCTTCAAGCTCGGCCACCGCCCGTTCGAGCCCTGTGCCGCCCAGAAGGGCAAGGCCAAGACTGCCCGCCTCGGGCGGGAAGAGCGCGATCCGGGCGCGGGACCCCAGCGCCGCGGCCACCGCGGCGGCGGCTTCGGCGGGACCGGCGAGGCCGAGACCCGCCCCTGCGATCACCACGGGCGCCTCGGCCGCGGCCAGCGCCTCGGCCACCGCGCGCGCCTCGGGAGTGGCCTCCTCGCCCCGAAGGGCCGCGGCAACGGCCTGCCCGAAGGCGCCCACCTCGGCCGGCGTGCGGCGGAGCGGCCAGAGGGCCACCTCGTCGAGCGCGTCGGGCAGGGGCGTGACCAGCGCCACCGGCGACCGGCGGCCTTCGCCCGCAACCCGCACCGCGGCATCCATCCACTCCGGCACGCCCTTTTCGGCGGCAAGGCGCCGCTCGGCGCCCCGCGCGGCCTGCCGCAGGGCCAGCGCCGCGCGCGGCGCGGTTCCGGTCAGATCCTCGCCCAGAACGAGCACCGCATCGGCGCGCTCGATGTCGCGGATCGAGGCAACTCCCGCCGGCCCCTGCCGCAGGATCGCCGCCATCCGGGCCACCAGCGCCGCCTCGGCCGCGCTGCATCCGGCGAAGAACCGATCCTCGCCCACCAGCCTGCGCAGCGCGAAGTTGGTTTCCAGACAGGCGCGGGGCGAGCCGATCCCGACAGCCCCACGCGCGACGAGGGCGCGGGCGCCCGCGACGGCATCGCTCCAGAGGATCTCGGCGCCCTTCCGCGTCGGATGGGCCGGGCGTGCCGCCTCGGCCGCGAGCGCCCCGAACCGGCCCCGGTCGCAGAGGAACGAGCCGTTGATTGCCCTATGCGTCCGGTTCTGCACCTTGCGCAGCGTGCCGCCGCGCTCGAAGAGGGTGATGTTGCAGCCGATCGAGCAGTTCGCGCAGATCGAAGGCGTCTCGGCCATGTCCCAGGGCCGGGCATAGTGGCGCGACCACCAGCGGTCGTCGAAGACGCCGGTGGGGCAGACCTCGGCGAGATTGCCCGCAAAGGGGCTCTCGAGCGCGCCGGGCTCGGTCCGGCCGAACCAGACGCGGTCATGAGCGCCCAGCACCTCGAAATCGCGCCCGCCCGCATAGTCGCGGTAGAAGCGCAGGCAGCGGTAGCAGCCGATGCAGCGGTTCATTTCCTGCGTGAGGAAGGGCCCGTGATCCTGATTGCGGTGGGTGCGCTTGGGCACGTCGGCCCGGCGGCGGTGATGGCCCGAGGCCACCACCATGTCCTGCAGGTGGCAGGCGCCGCCCTCTTCGCAGACCGCGCAATCGTGGGGATGGTTCACCATCAGCCACTCGATGATCCGGGCGCGGAACCGTTCGGCCTCGGGGTCCATGACCTCGATCCGCTGGCCCTCGCGCACAGGCGTCATGCAGGCCATCTCGATCCGGCCCTCGGCGTCCTCGGGGCCGTCATGGACCCGCACCGCGCAGAGCCGGCAGGCGCCGACCGAGCCCAGATCGCCGTGCCAGCAGAAATGCGGGATCTCGATGCCCGCGGACAGGCAGGTGGTGAGCAGGTCCTTCGTGCCCTCCACCTCGAGCGGACGGCCGTTGACGGTGATCCTCATGCCCGCTCTCCTTCCGCCAGACGCGCCTCGAACTCGGCCGCGAACATCCTGAGCCCCGAGGCGAGCGGCGCCATCGCGCCCCCCATCAGGTCGCAGAAGCTGCGCCCGCGGGGTGCGGCCTCGGCGGCGGTCATCTGCAACAGCTCCAGATCCGCGCGGCGGCCCCGGCCTTCGGCGAAGCGCTCGAGGATCTTCGCCACCAGCGGCAGCCCCTCGCGGCAGGGGGTGCACCAGCCGCAGCTTTCGCGCGCGTAAAAGCGCATGTGCCGGGCGAGGAAGCCCACGGGGCAGGCCGTGCCGTCGAGCACGATCAGCATGCCCGTGCCGAACATCGAGCCCGCCCTGGCCACATGGCCGAAGTCGAGCGGCAGGTCGAGCTGGTCCGGGCCAAAGAAGCCGCTGGCGCCGCCGCCGGGCTGGAAGGCCCGGAGCTGTCCGTCGCCCGAGACGCCGCCCGCGCGCTCGATCAGCTCGCGCGCGGTGGTGCCCATCGGCGCCTCGAAGAGGCCCGGGCGCGTCACCCGGCCCGAGACGCCGTAGAGCTTCGTGCCGCCTTCCTCGGTGCGCGAGAGGGCGCGGAATCGCTGCGGCCCCAGCGACAGGATGTGGGGGACGAGCGAGATCGTCTCGACGTTGTTGACCGTGGTGGGCCGGCCCCAGAGGCCCGACTGCGCCGGAAAGGGCGGACGCTTGCGCGGCACGGCCCGGTGGCCTTCGAGCGCGGTGATCAGCGCGGTTTCCTCGCCCACGATGTAGCGTCCGGCCGAGGGGTGGACGCGGATCGTGAGGTCGCCCAGAAGGCCCGCGGTTCGCGCTTCGTGAATGGCGTGTTCCACCGCGGCGATGCCGGGTCGGTATTCGTCGCGAATCAGCACGATCGCTTCGTCGGCATGGGTGGCGCGGGCCGTGATGATCGCGCCTTCGATCACCTGATGCGGCATGGCCTCGAGCAGGAAGCGGTCCTTGAAGGCGCCGGGCTCCATCTCGTCGCCGTTCACGATCAGGTAGCTTGGGCCTTCACCGGGCGCGGTTCCCCGCTCGGGCATGAAGCGCCACTTGCGCCCCGCCGGAAAGCCTGCACCGCCGCGGCCGTTCAGATGCGCCGCCTCGACCATGTCGATGATCTCGGAGGGGGACATGCCCCGCGCGCGTTCCACGGCCTCATAGCCGCCGTCGGCGCGCCATTCGGCGAGCGTGTGCGGGCGGCGGTCGGGGCGGGCGCGGCCGGTCAGGGGCAGGTCGGTCACAATCCCTCCTCCAGCAGCGCCGCGACGCCCGCGGGCGAGAGCGGGCCCACGAGGCGCCGGTCGCGGCCCACCACGGCGGCGGGCGCTCGGTCGCAGCCGCCAAGGCAGGCCACGTTCAGAAGCGTGTAGCGCCCGTCGCGCGTGGTCTCGCCGAACCCGATGCCGAGGCGGCGCTTGAGTTCCTCGCGGACCTCCTCGGCGCCGTTCAGCCAGCAGGAGGCGCCGTCGCAGAGCAGGATCACCGTCTTCCCGACCGGATGGCGGAAGATCAGCGAGTAAAAGCTTGCCAGCGCTTCCATTTCCGCGCGGTGCACCCCGAGCGCGGACGCCGCTTCGGCCAGATGGCCATCCGAGACCCAGCCGTGTTCGTGCTGGATCAGCTTCAGCGCCTCGAGCATGGCGGCGCGGGGGCCGCCGTGCTCGTCCGAGGCGGCGCGGATGCGGGCGAGGAGATCGGGCGAGAGGCTCATCGGTCAACGTCCGACATGACGAAATCAATGCTGGCGATATGGGCCACGAGGTCGGCCACGGTCATGCCGGGCACGATCTTCGGGATCATCTGGAGATGGGCAAAGGAGGGCGTGCGGATCCGCGTCCGGTAGCTCTGCGTGCCGCCATCCGATACGATGGCATATTGCGTGAGCCCGCGGTGGCCCTCGATCTGGCCGGTGGCCTCGCCCGCGGGCACGACGGTGCCCCAGCTCGACTGCAGGAAGTGGGCGATCAGGGTCTCGATGTCCGTCTGCATTGCGCCGCGCGGGGGGGGCGTGGTCAGCGGATGGTCGGCCTTCACCGAACCTTCCGGCATGTTCTCAAGACATTGGCGGATGATCTTCAACGACTCTCTCATCTCGTCGGCGCGCACCCGCGTCCGGTCGAAGATGTCGCCGCGCTGGCCCAGCGGCACCTCGAAGTCGAACTGCTCATAGCCGCAATAGGGGCGCTGCTTGCGCAGATCCCAGTTGCAGCCGGTGGCGCGGAGGCCGGGGCCGGTGGTGCCCCATGTCAGGGCGGTGTCGGTGTCATAGGCGCCGACGCCCACGGTGCGCGCGCGGAAGAGTTCGGAGCGCAGCACCATCCGTTCATATTCGTCGAGCCGACCCGGCATCCAGTCGAGGAAGTCGCGCACCATCGCGTCCCAGCCCCTGGGCAGGTCCATCGCCACGCCGCCGATGCGGAAGAAGGCCGGATGCATCCGCGCGCCGGTGATGGCGTTCAGGATCTCGTGCCCCTTCTCGCGGTCGGTGAACATGTAGAAGACGGGCGACATGGCGCCCACGTCCTGCGCCATCGTGCCATAGAACAGCAGGTGGTTCATGATGCGGTAGAATTCGCAGAGCATGACCCGGATCATCTGCGCGCGGGGCGGCACCGCGATGCCGCAGAGACGCTCGACCGCCAGCAGATAGGGCAGTTCCGAGATCACGCCGCCAAGGTAGTCCACCCGGTCGCAATAGGGGATGAAGCCGTGCCAGGTCTGGCGCTCGGCCATCTTCTCGACGCCGCGGTGGTGGTAGCCGATGTCCGGCCAGGCCCAGACCACCTCTTCACCGTCCAGCCCGAGCAGAATCCGGAAAACACCATGCGTGGAGGGGTGATGCGGGCCGAAGTTGAGAACCATCAGCTCTTCGCCGTCGCGCAGCCCGGGCAGACCGAGCAGATCGGGATCGGTGATGGTGGCGCGCTCTTCCGCCTCAAAGAGACGGTCGGTCAGCACGAAGGGCGGCTTCTCGGTCGCCCGCGCGTAATGGGTCTTGAGCAGCGGATGCCCCTCCCATGTGGGTGGCATCAGCAGGCGGCGCGTCTCGCGGCCGAAGTCGAGGCCGAACATGTCGTGCGCCTCGCGCTCATACCAGTCGGCGTTGGCATAGACGCCGGCCACCGAGGGCGCGCGCCCGTCGGTCGCGAGCTTGAGACGCAGGTCGGCGTTGCGCTCAAGCGAGACGAGGTGAGAGCAGAGCGTGAGCCGCGAGGCGGGCTGACCCGCGCGGTGCTGCCGCTGGCTCTCATCGATCGCCCAGAGGTCGGCGAGCAACGGGAAGGGCGCGGAGATCTCCTCGCGCAGGAAGCGGTGGGCGGACTCCCAGGCCGGGGCGGCCAGCCACAGGACGGGAAAACCCTCGCCGGTCGCCTGTTCGGACAGGATGTCCGCGCCGAAGCGCGATCGCAGCGCCTGAAGCGCGTCCGCAATAACCTGATCGAAGCTCATGTCGACTCCGGATCGGCCAGACGGGTGACGGACATGCGCGCGTCGCGCAGCGCGTCGCGGCGCGGGACGGGATCGAAGGGCCGGGCGGGGCCGGTCTCGCCCATGCGGATCTGAAGGGGGCGCGCCTCGGTCGCGATCTTCGACTGCAGCAGCACCAGCGCCTCCATCAGCGCCTCGGGGCGCGGCGGGCAGCCGGGCACATAGACATCGACCGGCAGGAAGCTGTCCACGCCCTGCACCACGGAATAGATGTCATACATCCCGCCGGAATTGGCACAGGCGCCCATCGAGATCACCCAGCGCGGCTCTCGCATCTGCTGGTAGAGACGGTAGAGCGGCACGGCCATCTTGCGGAAGACGGTGCCCGACACGATCAGCAGGTCGGCCTGCCGCGGGGTCGAGCGGATGACCTCGGCCCCGAAGCGGGCCTGGTCATAGACCGGGGTCAGCGCCGTCGCCATCTCGACATAGCAGCAGGAGAGGCCGAAGTTGAAGGGCCAGAGGCTGTGCTTGCGCGACCAGGCCACGAGATCGTCGAGGCGCGTGAACAGGTGCGATGCAGCCATGCGGTCTTCCGGCGCCTCGGCGCCGGGCCGCCCGATCGTCCAGCTCATGCGCGGTCCTTCCGCGGCGCGGTCTCGAGCGCGCCCTCCATCCAGAGCCAGGCGAGGGCGGCAAGAAGCACGAGAATGAAGATGGTCGCCGCGATCAGCCCGGAGGTGCCGAGTTCGAGGGCCGAGACAGCCCAGGCGAAGAGGACGGCCACCTCCACGTCGAAGATCATGAAGAAGACGGCGATCAGGAAATATTGCGTGGCGACACGCCCGCGCAGCGGCCGGCCCGAGGGCGCCCCGCTTTCATAGGTTCCGAATCCGTCACGCGACGGCTCGCGCAGCGCGCCCGCCACCAGAAGGATCGCGGCCACCGTCACCGCAACGACCGCAAGGTGCAGCGCAAGGGCGGCCCGCGGGTCGAGGCTGTTCATCAGTTCGAGCATGTCGCTGCGTCCTTCCAAGCGGAAAGAAACCGGCAGGAGAACGTCTCCTGCGCTGTCTTGTCCGTCTGTATCATCCGCTGATTAACCATTCGTGTGAGGGTGGCGCCTTGATCTGCATCAGAATTTCTCAGATAGGTCCATGGACCGCGCCCGAAAGATGCGCGGCCTGCGCCAAGACGCCGCGCCCCGAATCGTCGGCGGCCCTGGCAGGTGTCCGCGCTGCCCAAGCCGTGGGCGCGGCTGACGGGCGGCGCGGTCCTGCGGCTTTCCGCAGGTCGGAAAGCCCGGCTGCGGGCGGTCCGCGCATTGACGCTTGAAGGTGCTTCGACATAGGTAGCCGCGGGAGCCGGCACTTTTCCACATTGACCGGGAGAGGGAGGAACATGGGAGGGCTACTCGGCCTGTCGCGGTTTATCGACCGCATGAACGAACTCATCGGTCGCGGGGTCTCGTGGCTGATCCTGATCGCGATCTTCATCAGCGCGGGGAACGCCACCGTCCGCAAGGTCCTGAACACCTCGTCCAACGCCTGGCTCGAGCTTCAATGGTATCTGTTCGGCGCGGCCTTCCTGTTTGCGGCGGCCTACACGCTGAAGCAGAACGAGCACATCCGCATCGACATCGTCTACGGGCTCTTCTCGCGGAAGGTGCAGCACTGGATCGACCTGTTCGGCCATCTGTTCTTCCTGATGCCCTTCGTGGTCCTGATGCTGATCTACCTCGGCCCCTACGTCGAGCGGTCCTGGAGGATCGGGGAAGTCTCGACCAACTCGGGCGGCCTGATCATCTGGCCGGCGAAGACGCTGCTTCTGATCGGCTTCTTCCTTCTCGCGCTTCAGGGCGTGTCGGAGATCATCAAGAAGATCGCGGTGATGCGGGGCATCATCCCGGATCCGACCCCCTTCGTCTCGGCCCATGAGGCGGCCGAGCGCGAGGGCGAACTGCTGGCCGGCGACGTGAAGCTGGGCGAGGTGAAGAAATGATGGAATTCATCGCGGTGAACATGGCGCCGATCATGTTCGCCTCGCTCGTCATGTTCCTGCTGCTGGGCTATCCGGTGGCCTTTGCGCTGGCGGCGAACGGGCTTCTGTTCTTCTTCATCGGGGTCGAGCTTGCGCCGCTGTCGGAAGGGACGATCACGCTGGGCTGGAACCTCCTTGGCACCATGCCGGACCGGTTCTGGGGGGTGCTGTCGAACGAGACGCTGCTGGCCATTCCCTTCTTCACCTTCATGGGGATCGTGCTCGAGCGATCGGGCATGGCCGAGGATCTGCTCGACACGATCGGGCAGCTCTTCGGGCCGATCCGGGGCGGGCTCGCCTATGCCGTGATCATCGTGGGGGCGCTGCTCGCGGCCACCACGGGGGTCGTTGCGGCCAGCGTGATCGCCATGGGTCTGATCTCGCTGCCGATCATGCTGCGCTATGGCTATGACCGGCGCATCGCCTCGGGGGTGATCGCCGCCTCGGGGACGCTGGCGCAGATCATCCCGCCGAGCCTCGTGCTGATCGTGCTGGCCGACCAGCTTGGCCGGTCGGTGGGCGACATGTACAAGGCGGCGCTGATCCCCGGCATGATCCTGACCGGCATCTACATGGGCTATGTGCTGGTCATGTCGATCCTGCGCCCGCAATCCATGCCGGCCCTGCCGCTCGAGGCGCGGACGCTCGGCTCGGGCGTGACCTCGCTGATCGTGGCGCTCGTCGTGGCGGTGGGGGTGGCCGTCGGCGCCCACTACTGGCTGGCCGAGAGCTACGGCGCCAAGAATGCCGACATCCTCGGGGCCGTGGCCGGGATCGTGGTGATCTACATCGCCGCCATCCTCGACCGGGCGGCGGGCGGCAAGCTCATGTCGCGGCTGGCCCAGCAGGTGATCATCGTGCTGATCCCGCCGCTGGCGCTGATCTTCCTCGTGCTTGGCACCATCTTCCTCGGCATCGCCACGCCGACCGAGGGCGGCGCGATGGGCGCGGTGGGCGCGCTTCTGCTCGCGGCGGTGAAAGGCCGGCTGAACCTCGGCGTCGTGACGCAGGCGCTGGCCTCGACCACGCGGCTCTCGTCCTTCGTCATGTTCATCCTGCTCGGCGCACGGATGTTCTCGCTGACCTTCTACGGCGTGAACGGTCATGTCTGGGTCGAGCATCTGCTGACCTCGCTTCCGGGCGGCGAGACCGGCTTCCTGATCGCGGTCTCGGTGCTGGTGTTCCTGCTGGCCTTCTTCCTCGACTTCTTCGAACTGGCCTTCATCATCGTGCCGCTGCTGGCACCGGCGGCCGAGGCGCTGGGGATCGACCTGATCTGGTTCGGGATCATCCTCGGCGTGAACATGCAGACCTCGTTCATGCACCCGCCGTTCGGCTTTGCGCTCTTCTACCTGCGATCGGTGGCGCCCCGGCAGACCTACACCGACCCGGTGACCAAGGCCCGCATGGCGCCGGTGACCACGGGGCAGATCTACTGGGGCGCGGTGCCGTTCGTCTGCATACAGATCGTGATGGTGGCGCTGGTGATCATGTTCCCGCAGATGGTCATGCACTACAAGGGAGCCCCGGTGGACACATCGAACGTGACCATCACGCTGCCGCAGATGCCGGGTCTCGGTGGCGGTCTGGGAGGCGGCCTCGGCGCGCCGGGTGGCCTGCCCGCTCCGGGGGCTGGTGGTCTCGGCACGCCACCGGGCCTTGCGCCGGCACCGGGAGGGCTGGGCGTGCCGCCGGGCCTTGCACCGCCGACCGCTCCGGCGCCCGGAGGGCTGGGGGTGCCGCCGGGCCTCGCGCCCCCGACGCCCACCGCTCCGACCCCGGCACCTGCCGCGCCGGCGCCGGGCGGGCTGGGCGTGCCGCCCGGTCTGGCTCCGCCCGCGACGGGTGGGGTCACGCCACCGGACGCAGGCTCTGGTCTGGCTCCGGGAGGGGTGCCTCCGGGCCTGGCTCCTCCGGCGCAGGACTGAGAACGGCGGGATGACAGAGGCGGCGGCACCGAAGGGTGCCGCCGTTTCCGTTCATGGAAGGGACGTCCGACGCAGCCGCTCCGTCCTGCCGTCGGTGCCCGAAAGGCCCAAGGAAAAGACCCCGGAGCCGAGGCTCCGGGGTCTCTTGTCTTGCGGGAGGTTCGGGATCAGAGCTTGCCCGCGTTCTGCTGCACCATCATGAAGGTGTCGTAGTTGTATTCCGCGATCTGCGCCCAGGTGTAGTTCTCGGAGCGGAAGGCCTTGATCGAATCCCAGATCTTCTTGAAGGCGGGGTTCGAGGCTTCCATCTCGGCGTAGACCGCGTTGGCGGCCTCGAAGCAGGCCTGCAGGATCTCGGGGCTGAAGGGCCGCAGCTGGGTGCCCTGCGCCACGAGCGACTTGATCGCGGTCGGGTTCTTGTAGTCGTACATCTGCAGCATGTTCGCATCCGCCGCCTGGCAGGCGGTGCGCAGCAGCGCCTGGTAGGCGGGGGGCAGGCCCTCGAAGGCTGCCTTGTTGAACATGAAGTGGACGGTCGGGCCACCTTCCCACCAGCCGGGGTAGTAGTAGTAGGGCGCGACCTTGAAGAAGCCGAGCTTCTCGTCGTCATAGGGGCCGACCCACTCGGTCGCGTCGATCGTGCCCTTTTCCAGCGCCGGATAGATGTCGCCTCCGGCGATCTGCTGCGGCACGACGCCCAGACGCTCCATCACCTTGCCGGCGAAGCCGCCGACCCGCATCTTCAGGCCCTGCATGTCGGCCACGGTGTTGATCTCGCGCCGGAACCAGCCGCCCATCTGGACGCCGGTGTTGCCGCCCGGGAAGCCCACGATGTTGTGCTGCGCGAGGAACTCGTTGTAGAGGTCGATCCCGCCGCCGTGGTAATGCCAGGCGTTGATGCCGCGCGCCGAGAGCGAGAAGGGCACCGCCGCGGCCAGCGCGAAGGTCGGGTCCTTGCCCCAATAGTAGTAGCCGACCGTGTGGCAGCATTCGACGGTGCCCGAGGTCACGGCGTCGGCGGCCTGCAGGCCCGGCACCAGCTCACCGGCCGAGAAGACCTGGATCTGGAAGTTGCCGTCCGAGGCTTCGCTGACCATCTTCGACAGCACTTCCGCGCCGCCAAAGATCGTGTCGAGCGATTTCGGGAAGGAAGAGGTGAGCCTCCAGGTGACCTTGGGCGCGGTCTGGGCGATGGCGGGCGCGGCGAGGCTGCCGGCCACGGCGCCCCCCACGGCGGCCCTGGTGATGAATGAGCGACGGTCCATGGTATTCCTCCCTTGTGGACGGGGCGGGCCGGCTTCTGCCTCCGGCTACGCGCTGCGCGCAGATTACACCGGAAGGGGCCGCTGTCCAGAAGCGAGGCGCGCGGCTTTCCGCAAGCACGATCCGCAAGCCGCACGGCCCGCCGCAAGACGTGGCAGAGGGCCGCATCTGCCCGTGCGTCGGGCGGATGCGACCCTGCGACAGTTCGAGGGCGCAAGCGGTCGGGCGCTGGCCCGGCCCGTTCAGTCGGCCAGATAGCGTCGGAGCACGGCTTCGGCGCCATCGCGCCAGACGGCTTCGAGCGCGGCGCCGAACTCATCGACCAGCGCCGGGTGGCGGCCAAGGTCGCCATAGACCTCGGTCATGGCGAGCCATTCGGCCGGATTGGCGCGCGCCCGCGTGGAGCGTTCCTGCAGCGCGGACCAGTTCGGGTCGTTCGGCTCGACCACCTGGCCTGAATCCGTGGTGCCGAAGCAGTAGCGGCACCAGAGCGCCGACAGCAGCACGAGCCCCTTCGGCATCCGGCCCGCGGCGAAATTGTCGCGCAGCGAGGGCACGATGAACTTCGGCTGCCGGTTCGAGCCGTCAAGGCAGAGCCTGCGCGTCGTGTCCGCGATCTCGGGGTTCGAGAAGCGGCTCTCGATCAGCGAGAGATAGGCCGGAATGCTCGTGTCGGGCACCGGCGGCACATGGGGCAGGATCTCCTCCACCTCGATCCTGTGCAGGAAGGCCGCCACCAGAGGGTTCGCCATCGCTTCGTGGACGAACTCGATGTCCATCAGCGCCGAGGGATAGGCGATCACCGCATGTCCGCCGTTCAGGATGCGGATCTTCATCGCCTCGTAGGCATGGACATGCGGGGTGAAGGTCACGCCGACCTTCTCCAGCGCCGGGCGGCCGGCGGGGAAATGGTCCTCGACTACCCATTGCCGGAAGGGCTCGCAGGTGACGGGAACGGGGTCGGTCAGGCCGAAGCCCTGCGCCAGCTCGCGCTCGTGCGGGCCGGTGGCGGGGGTGATGCGATCCACCATGCCGTTCGGGAAGGCGACATGGCTTTTCACCCAGCCGGCCAGTTCGGCGTCGTACAGCTCGGCCAGGCCCACCACGGCGTTGCGCGTCACATGGCCATTGCCGGGAAGGTTGTCGCAGGACATCACGGTGAAGGGCGCCACGCCCGCGGCGCGCCGGGCGCGAAGGGCGGCCAGGATCGCGCCGAAGGCCGTGGCGGGGGCCGAGGGGCGGGCCGCATCGGCCACGATGTCCGGGTGCGTCGGGTCGAAGGCGCCGGAGGCATCGACATAATAGCCGCCCTCGGTCACCGTCAGCGAGACGATGCGGATGCGCGGATCGGACATGGCCTCGATCAGCGCGGCATTGTCGGCCTCGACCGGCAGGAAGCCGATCATGGCGCCCACGCGGCGGGCGCGGTGACCCGCCGGGTCCAGCTCGATCACCGTCGAGAGATTGTCCTGCGCCGCCAGCGCCTCGCGCATCCGCGCATCGGTCGGGCGGACGCCTGCGCCGAGGATGCCCCAGTCGTGCCCTTCGCCGAGCGCGAAGAGATCGTCGAGATAGACGGCCTGATGCGCCCGGTGGAAGTTGCCCACGCCGATATGGACGATGCCGGGGGTGAGGGCCTTGCGGTCATAGGCGGGGAGGGCGACGGTGCGGGTCATGTTCGTTACCTTGTGGATGGTCCGGTTGCGGGCGCGGATGGCTCTGGCGAAAGCGGAGGGCGGGGCTCAGGCCGCCCTTCCGGCCGATCCCGGTGGGCGGGACCGGCAGGCCCCGGCGCGGAGGAAGCGGGCGTGACGCGCCATGTCAGAGGGCCCGGCCGTCCGGGCCGAAGCGGTGGATCTTGTCCGCCTGCGGCGTGAGCCAGACCTTGTCCCCATGATGGACACCGTATTCGCCGCCCGCCCGAACCGTCAGCGTGGGCATGCTTGCCACATGCACATGCAGGAAGGTGTCCGAGCCGAGATGCTCGGACACGCCGACCTCGCCCTGCCAGAGCCCGGTCTCGCGCGAGATGTTGATGTGCTCGGGCCGCACGCCCATGGTGGTGGCCCCGAACTTGGCGGCCTCGGGCCCTTCGATCAGGTTCATCTTGGGGCTGCCGATGAAGCCCGCGACAAAGAGGTTCGCCGGGTTGCGGTAAAGGGCGAGGGGCGAGCCCACCTGCTCGATCCGGCCCGCGTTCAGCACCACGATCTTGTCGGCCATAGTCATCGCCTCGACCTGGTCGTGCGTCACATAGATCATCGTGGTCTGAAGCGACTGGTGCAGCTCGGTGATCTCGAGGCGCATGTTGACGCGCAGCGCCGCGTCGAGGTTCGACAGCGGCTCGTCGAAGAGGAAGGCGGCCGGCTCGCGCACGATGGCGCGGCCGATGGCAACCCGCTGGCGCTGCCCGCCCGAGAGCTGGCCGGGGCGACGGTCGAGGTAGTTGGTCAGGTTCAGGATCTTGGCCGCGTTGGCCACGCGGCGCTCGATCTCGGCCGGGTCCATCTTGGCCATCCTGAGCGGGAAGGCGATGTTCTTCCTAACGGTCATGTGCGGATAGAGCGCATAGCTCTGGAACACCATCGCAAGGCCGCGCCGGGCGGGCGGCATCTCGGTCGCATCGCGCCCGTCAATCAGGATCTGGCCGTCGGAGACATCCTCGAGCCCCGCAATCAGGCGCAAGAGCGTGGACTTGCCGCAGCCCGAGGGGCCGACGAAGACGACGAATTCGCCATCCTCGATGTCGAGGTCGAGCGACGGAATGACGACCGCCTCTCCGAACCGCTTCTGGACGTTGCGCAGGGTTATCTTGCCCATGTGGCCCTCACTTCACCGCGCCAAAGGTCAGGCCGCGGACGAGTTGCTTCTGGCTGAACCAGCCAAGGATCAGGATCGGCGCGATGGCCATGGTCGAGGCCGCCGAGAGTTTCGCGTAAAAGAGGCCCTCGGGGCTGGAATAGCTGGCGATGAACTGCGTCAGCGGCGCCGCGCGCGAGGTGGTCAGCTGCAGCGTCCAGAAGGCCTCGTTCCAGGCGAGGATCACGTTCAGCAGCAGCGTCGAGGCGATGCCCGGCACGGCCATCGGCGTGAGGATGTAGAGGATCTCGGAGCCGAGCGTGGCGCCATCCATCCGTGCCGCCTCGAGGATCTCGCCCGGGATCTCCTTGAAGTAGGTGTAGAGCATCCAGACCACGATCGGCAGGTTGATCAGCGTCAGCACGATCACGAGGCCGATGCGCGTATCGAGAAGCCCCGTGTCGCGGAAGATCAGGTAGATCGGGATCAGCACGCCCACCGCCGGCATCATCTTGGTCGACAGCATCCACATCAGCACGTCCTTGGTGCGCTTGCCCGGCACGAAGGCCATGGCCCAGGCGGCCGGGATCGCGATGGCAAGCGCGAGAAGGGTGGAGCCGAGCGAGATCACCACCGAGTTCATGAAGTGGCGCGCGTAGTTCGAGCGGGTCTGGACCTGCTCATAGCTGATCAGCGTCCAGTCCGAGAACAGCATGGCGAAGGGCGCCTTGATGGCGTCACCTTCCGATTTGAAGCTCATCAGCACCGTCCAGAGGATCGGGAAGAAGATGAGGAAACCCACGGTCCACGCGGCGAGCGTGACGATCAGGGTGCGTCTGGCTGTGATGCGGCGTGACATGTCAGGCGTCCAGGTTCTTGCCGATCATGCGCATCAGGAAGATGGCCACGATGTTGGCGAGGATGACGGCGATGATCCCGCCGGCCGAGCCGCCGCCCACGTCATAGTTCAGGAGCGACTGCGCATAGACGAGATAGGTGATGTTGGTCGAGGCCGTGCCCGGCCCGCCGTTGGTGGTGACAAGGATCTCGGCAAAGACACCCAGCAGGAAGATGGTCTGGATCAGCACGACCACCGTGATCGCCCGCGTCAGGTGCGGCAGAGTGATGTAGAGGAAGCGGTTCAGCGGGCCCGCGCCGTCCATCTCGGCCGCCTCCATCTGCTCGCGGTCGAGCGACTGCAGCGCGGTCAGCAGGATCAGCGTGGCGAAGGGCAGCCATTGCCAGGCCACGATGCCGATGATCGAGGCCAGCGGCGCCTGGGACAGGAAGTCGAAGGGCTGCATCCCCAGCGCGCGGGCGACATGGGCGAACATGCCGTTCACGGGGTTCATGAACATGTTCTTCCAGACCAGCGCCGAGACGGTGGGCATGATGAAGAAGGGCGCGATCACCAGGATGCGCACGATCCCCTGGCCCCACATCGGCTGGTCCAGCAGCAGCGCCAGCAGCGTGCCGCCCACGACGGTGATCAGCAGCACGCCGCCCACCAGCAGGATCGTGTTGGTCAGCGCGGCCGAAAAGGCGGGGTCGGTGAGGAAGTAGTAGTAATTGTCCCAGCCGGTGAAGCTCTCCATCCCCGGCATGAGGAGATTGTAGCGCAGGAAGCTGAAATAGAGCGTCATCGACAGCGGCACGATCATCCACAGGAAAAGGAGGATGACGGCCGGCGAAATCATCAGACGCGCCGCAGTCTTGGAGTGCTGGGTCGCCATGAAGGCCTCGGGGCTGAGGGGGGCGGGAAGGCGCCGGACGCGGGGTCCGGCGCGGCAGGAGCAGCGGGCCGGCCCGGAGGCCGGCCCGGCAGGGCTTACTTGATGTAGCCGGCGCGGGTCATCTCGCGCGTCGTGAAGGCTTGCGCCGCGGTCAGCGCCTGTTCGGCCGACATGGACCCCGCAAGCGCCGCCGAGAACTGCTGGCCCACGGCCGTGCCGATGCCCTGGAACTCGGGGATCGCCACGAACTGGATGCCGACATAAGGCACCGGATCGACGGCCGGGTTGGTCGGATCAGCCGCGTTGATGCTTTCCAGCGTCATCTGCGCGAAGGGCACCTTCTGGTACTCCGGGTTCTCGTAGAGCGAGGCCCGTGTCCCCGGAGGCACGTTGGCCCAGCCCTCCTTCGAGGCGACCAGCTCGGCATAGTCCTTCGAGGTCGCCCAGGCGATGAACTGCTTGGCGGCATCCACCTTCTGCGAGCCCGCCGGGATCGCGAGGTTCCAGGCCCAGAGCCAGTTGGACCGCTTGCCCTTGCCGGTGTCGGGCGCCAGCGCGAAGCCCACCTTGTCGGCCACGGTCGATTCAGCGGGGTTGGTCACGAACGAGGCCGCCACCGTGGCGTCGATCCACATGCCGCACTTGCCCTGCTGGAAGAGCGCCAGGTTCTCGTTGAAGCCGTTGTTCGAGGCGCCCGGGGGCCCGTAGTTCGTCATCAGGTCGAGGTAGTCGGTCAGCGCGGCCTTCCAGGCCTCGCCGTCGAACTGCGGCTTCCATTCTTCGTCGAACCAGCGCGCGCCGTAGCTGTTGGCCATGGCCGAGAGGAACGCCATGTTCTCGCCCCAGCCGGCCTTGCCGCGCAGGCAGATGCCGTAGACCTCGGCCGACTTGTCGGTCATCTTGGCCGCGGCTTCCTTGACGAACTCCCAGGTGGGGGCGTCGGGCATGGTCAGCCCGGCCTGCTCCATCAGGTCCGTGCGGTACATGATCATCGAGCTTTCGCCGTAGAAGGGCGCGGCGTAAAGCTCGCCATCGACCGTCAGGCCGTTGCGGATCGCGGGCAGAAGGTCATCCACGTCATATTCGGGCGGCAGGTCGTTCAGGCTCATGAGCCAGCCCTGCTTGCCCCAGATCGGAACCTCGTAGGTGCCGATGGTCAGCACGTCGAACTGCCCGCCGCGGGTGGCGATGTCGGTCGTGACCTTCTGGCGCAGCACGTTTTCCTCGAGCGTGACCCACTCGACCGTGATGTCGGGGTGCTGCGCGTTGAACTCGGACATGAGCCCCTGCATGCGGATCATGTCGCCATTGTTGACGGTCGCCACGGTGATGGTTTCGGCGCCTGCGGCGGTCGAGAGCGCCGCCACGGCGCACGCGCCCATCAGGGCGCGAAATCTTGCGGTCATCAGTATCCTCCCTGGCCTGCACGGTGAGCATTAGTTCGTGCGGCGAATAATTACTCACCGAGGGGCAGCAGGCTGTCAATCATTTTCTGCCGCCTCCTTCGGCAGGTTCAGGACAGGAGTGCTTGCGCCGTCAGCTCGTCGGTTATCAGGCCGTTGAAAAGTCGGCCCTTCAGCCCGGCCCGCAGCGCAGCAAGCTTGCGCTTGCCTCCGGCGATGGCGACGGCCGTCCGCTCGCCCGAGATCTCGACGCGGACGCCCGCGACGCGCTGGTTGATGCTCGTCTCGAGATAGCGCCCGTCCGAGTCGAAGACCCAGCCCGCCACCTCTCCGGCCGCGCCGAGCTGCTCCATTTCCTCCAGCTCGGCCCGGGTGATGAAGCCGTCCTTGAGCAGCGGCGCATCCTCGCCCATCTGCCCCAGCCCGACAAAGGTCACATCGGCGTTGCGCGCCAGCCTGAGGACCGACTGCACCGGCTTGAGCGCGTGGAACAGCTCGCGCTCGGCGGCGTCCTGCGCGATCACCGGCATCGGCATCGGATAGTGCGGCGCCCGCACCCGGTCGGCGATGCGGAAGATCACGTCGTAGTAGGAGGCCGAGCCATCTGCCGAGATGTTGCCGTTCAGCGAGACGATCTTGTGCTGCTCGCAGACCATCGAGGTCATCTCTTCCACCGTCGCGCGCAGCGACCGTCCGGTGCCGAAGGCCACCACCATCGGCCGCTCCGAGCGCAGGACGCGCTCGACCTCGGCGGCGGCGGTGGGGGCGATCGAGGGCAGGGGATCGACATCCGCTCCGATGCTCGGTGCGACACGGGCAAGCTTCAGCCCGAAGCGCCGGGTCAGGGCGGCTTCGAGATGCAGGCAACCCGAGACGCGATGCTCTAGTCGGACATGGATCAGCCGTTCCGAAATCGCGCGGCTCACCAGCCGCTGCGCGCGCTGGCGCGAGGTGCCCAGCTCGCGCGCGATCTGGTCCTGCGTCAGGCCCGCGACGTAATAGAGCCAGCCGGCGCGGGCGGCATCATCCAGCGGCGTCGGCTCGCTCTCGGGCCGGTCGATCATGTCAGGGTCTCGCAACTGGCCCGGCGCAGTCCGGGCAGGGTCTCGTAAAAGCGCAGGAGGCTGTCGAAGCGGCGGTGCGGGCGGGCGTCGGGCGGATCCTCGATCCGGCGGCCGGCCAGATGGCTGCCCCCGGTGAACCGCCACACCCGCATTCCGGCCGCAAGGGCCGCGCGCACGCCGGGTTCGGTATCCTCGATCACCAGACAGCGGCCGGGCTCGACGCCCATCGCGGCCGCGGCGAAGAGGAAGAGGTCCGGGAAGGGCTTACCGCGCGCGACCTGGCTTGCGGTGAAGCAGCGGCCCTCGAAAAGCGGCGCGAGCCCGGTGATCTCGAGCGAGCGGGCCAGCCGCGCGGGGCTGCTCGAGGTGGCGAGGCAGGAGGGCACGGCCAGCGCCCGCACCACCTCGGCGGCGCCGGGCATGGGGCGAAGCCCGGTTTCAAAGGCCTGAAGCAGCCGGGCCCGCTCGTCCGCCTGGAAGGTCTCGGGCAGGGTCACGCCAAAGTCGCGCAGAACGACCTCCTGCACGGCGGGAAAGCTGCGGCCGAGGAAATGACGGTGCACAAAAGCTTCGTCCACGCACACGCCGGCACGTTCCAGCTCGGCCACGAGGACGGCAACGGCAAGGACTTCCGAATCGACCAGAACCCCGTCGCAGTCGAAGATGACAAGCCCGATATCCATGCGCAGACAGTAGGCGAGCGCGCTTTGCCGAGTAAAGCGGCAAGATGGACAGCCTTCGGCGGCAGGAGGGCGGAACCGGCGCGGCGCTGGAACATTGCCGCGCCCAAGTGGTTCGGGGGAGCGATCCGGGGGCGCAAGGCCCTCGGGAAGTTCGGAAACCACGTGAAGGAGAGACCCTATGGCCCTGTTCTCGAAGGACATCCGATCGATGGACGATCTTTACATGCACATGTTGCAGGACATCTACTACGCTGAGATGCAGATCGAGAAGGCCCTGCCCAAGATGATCGGCAAGGCCGGCGATGCGGGCCTGCGCGAGGGGTTCGAGCATCACCTGGACGAGACGCGCGGCCACGTCCAGCGGCTCGAGCGGGTCTTCTCGCTGCTCGGGCACGAGGCCAAGGGCACGACCTGTCCGGCGATCGACGGCATCATCAAGGAAGCCAATGACGTGGCGGGCGACATTGCCGAGCAGGATGTGCTCGATGCGGCCCTTGCCGCCGCCGCGCAGGCCGTCGAGCATTACGAGATGACGCGCTACGGCACGCTCATCGCCTGGTCGAAGGAACTGGGGCGCACCGAGGTGGCGCAGATCCTCGAGCAGACGCTCGCCGAGGAGAAGGCCGCCGACATGAAGCTCACGAAGCTGGCCGAGGCCCGTTTGAACCGCGCCGCCTGAGGCCGGGCAGACCAATGGCGGGCGCCACGGCGCCCGTCAGGATCGCGCGTCGGCAGGCGCCGCGAGCGCCTCGATCCCCGACCGGACGAGGGCCGCGGCGTAGAAGTGCACCAACGCCCGGTCACCCTTGCGCGCCTCCTGCCAGCGGGCGGCCGAGAAGTGCCCCTCCTCGAGGAACGGTTCGGCGGCCGCCAGAAGGCGCAGGGACGGGTCGTCCGCTTGCTCGCTTCCGCCGAAATAGTCCGTCAACAGGCCCGCGCGGACCTGCATCGCCCCCGTGATGCGCAGCGGGTGGCCCATGAGGTCGAAGCTGCGGACGGGCAGGCCGCCGTCGCCCTGTTCGGCGACACGACGGGCAAAGATGGTCTGAAACAGCGCACAGAGACAGATGAAACCCTTGTCGAGCGCCTCGTCGCGGGTGCGGACGAAGGCCGGAAGCGAGGGGAAGACCGCCTCGGTCTCGGCGCCGTCGATGAGGATGTCCACGATCCAGCCCTTGCCCGCCGGCAGCAGGATCACGGCCCGGACACGCCCTTCGTCAAGTGCCGCGGCCTCGGCCCGGACATAGGCCTCGGGGGGGAACCAGCGGTTGTCCAGCAGGTAGTTGCTGCCCGCCCTGCGGCGCGCCTCGGAGGCGATCTCCGCAAGAAGCTGCTCGCCGGCGTCGATGTCCGCCCTGTCATAGCCCATGGCCCGCTCCCTCCTGTGGTCGGGACCCTGGTGCAAGATGCGGGCCAGCGGCTCAGATGATGCCGAGATTGCGCGCCGTCACCACCGCCTGCGTCCGGTTCGTGGCGCCGAGCTTCTTGCAGATCGACTTGACATGCATCTTGATCGTCGGCTCGGCCAGGTTAAGACCGTGCGCTATCTCCTTGTTCTGGCGACCTTCCGCAAGATAGGACATGACCAGCATCTCCTTCTCGGTCAGCCGGCCGCCCGAGCTGTCGGGGGCCTGCCGACGGTCACGCGCCAGTTCCAGCGGCAGGTAATGCTCGCCCGCGTGCATGAAGCGGATCGCATTGCCGAGGCTGCGCACCGGGGTCGTCTTCAGCACGATGCCCGAGGCGCCCGCGGCAAGGATCTCGTCCACCATGCGCGGCGTCGGGTTCGAGGTGAGGATCGCCACCGGCTTGCCGGCCGAGAGCTTGATCGCCCGCGTGAGACCGGCCACGCCATTCATGCCCGGCATGTTCAGATCGAGCAGCGTCACGTCGAACGGTCCGTGCTCCTTGATCCGCTCGAGCCCCTCATCGAGGCTTTTGGCCGTCCGAACGGTCATTTCGGACGAGGCGGTCAGAAAAAGCGAGAACATCTCGACGACCATCTCGTGATCATCGGCAATGAGGACGCTGAGCTTCTGGGGCATCTGGGTCATTGTACGCTCGCTTCTGTCTTGCACGCATTCCTGCGGATCATGGGTCTTGTCCGGAGGGAGATGCAACGCCCTGAGGAACTGGCATCTCTAGGTTGCACACATCCGAAAAATTTGGGAAGAGACAAGTGGAATGGCAAAGATCCACACTCCCGCGCCAATTTCCTGACAATGGTTGGCGCAGTATATATGCTTAAGTATGTTAACGCATGCTTAAGCGGTGATGTCTCATTTTCAGTTCACTGCTATTGCTCTGACCGAGCACAGGCATGATGGAGTTGTGGAATGACCGTGCGTGCGGGAAGTTTCCTCGCCCTCTGCTGCGCGGCCGCGATCTGCGCGGCTGCTTCGTCCGCGGCGGCGTCGCCGGCGGACCTGCCGGTGCCGACCGGAACGCCCCTGCTGACGGTGGATGGCGCGATCGCCCGCTCGAACGATGCGGGGCGGGCGGTGTTCGATCTTGAGATGCTGCAGGATCTGCCGGCGCAGGCCTTCCGCACCTCGACCGTCTGGACAGAGGGCGTGCGCGAATTCACCGGCGTTCCGCTGAAGGCGCTGCTCGAGCGGCTGGGGGTGGAGGGGCCGGTCTCGGTCTCGGCCACCGCGATCAACGACTATGCGGTGGAGATCCCCGCCGACGCCATCGGGGATCAGGCGCCGATCATCGCCTATCACATCGACGGCGCGACCTTTTCCCGCCGCGAGAAGGGCCCGTTGTGGGTGGTCTTCCCCTATGACGCGGACGAACGCTACCGCACCGAGGTCACCTACGGGCAGAGCATCTGGCAGCTTGACCGGCTGACCGTGCGTCCATGAGCACGGGCCCCCGCACTCCGGACACGGGCGAGCGGGGAGCCGAGGTCAAGGCCATGTTCTCCGAAGTCCGCCCCACGGCTCCCGGCAGCCTCTTCGATCGCTGGACCGGGTTCCTGCTCATTCTGGCAGTGGGCGTGTCGGCGCTGATCGGCGCGATCTTCATCTTCACCGACATCGACCATCAGCTCGAAGCGAACCGGGTCGCCCATCTCGACAATCGGACATGGGTGCTCGCGCAGTTCGAGGTGGATGTGCTGAACTTCGCCTCGTCCGTGCAGATGGCCGCCTACCGGGCCGACGATCCCTCGCGGCTCGAGGCCGTCCGGCAGAAGTTCGACATCCTTTACAGCCGGGTGGACATCGTGCGCGGCTCTGAGCCCGGCACGATCGACGTGCTCGAGGCGGAGGTCCTGCCGATCTTCACCGGGTCCGACGGCTTCTTTGCGCGCTGGATCCCCGTGATCGACGGGCCGAACGCGCAGTTGCGCGATGCGCTGCCGCGACTGATCGCCGAGATGGAGGCGGCAAGCGCCACCGTCCGGTCGGGCGTGGTCAAGACGCTGGCCGATGTCATGCAGACTTCGGACGAGCGTCGTTCGGTCCTGCGCAGTTCGCTCCAGACCTTCGCCATGGCCTCGCTCGGGCTGCTCGCGCTGATGGGGGTGCTGATCGTGATCGTCATCGTGCAGAGCAATGCGCGACGGCGTCGGGGCGTCCTGCTCGAACGGTCGGTCCACAACCTGCGCGCCACGATTGAATCGTCGCTCGATGCGGTGGTGGTGCTCGATCACATGGGGCGGGTCGTCGAATGCAATCGGGCGGCGCTCGACATGTTCCGCTGGTCGGCCGAAGCCGCGCAGGGCGCGAACTTCGTGGAATATATCCGCACCGACGATGCCGACAGCCTGCTGCGTCCGCAGCCGCGCGCCGAGGACGAACCTGACCCCGGCCTTTCGGGGCGCGACGGGCGCATAACCATGATGGCGCAGCGCACCGACGGCACGACCTTTCCGGTCGAGGTCTCGGTGGCCGAGGCCCAGGGCGCCTCGCAGGACCCGTTCTTCATCGCCTTCATCCGCGACATCTCGGAGCGTCTCGAGCGCGAGGAGAGCCTGAAGAAGGCCCGCAACGACGCGCTCAAGGGCGAGGAGGCGAAGTCGCGCTTCCTGGCAGTCATGAGCCACGAGATGCGCACCCCGCTCAACGGCCTCATGGCCGCGTCGGACCTTCTGCAAAGCTCGACCGACCTGACCGAGCGGCAACGCTGGCTCACCGACATCGTGATCGGTTGCGGGTCGGCGGCGCTCGACCAGGTGAACAACGTGCTGGAACTGACGCGCCTCTCCGACCGCGACGGGGCGAGCTACGCGCGCTCGGTCTTCTCGCCGGTCGAGGTCATCGAGGGCCTGATCCGGCAGAACCAGCCGCAGGCGGACAAGCGCGGCAACAAGCTCTGGTTCGCGCCGCCCAAGGGGCAGGTGCCGCGCATCATGGCGCAGCGCCACCTCTTCCTGCGGGTGATGTACAATCTGATCGGCAATGCCATCAAGTTCACCGACAACGGCAAGGTCTCGGTCGAGCTTCTGTGGCATGTCGGTTCGGCGCCGGGGACCATCGACCTCTGCATCCATGTCAACGACACCGGGATCGGCATCGCCGAAGAGCATCTCGACACGATCTTCAAGAATTTCGAGACGCTGGATGCCTCCTACGGCCGGATCCGTGAGGGGACGGGCCTCGGCCTCGGTATCGCGAAGCTGGCAGCCGAGACGATGGGCGGGCGCATCACCGTGCAGAGCAAGCTGGGTCTGGGCTCGGTCTTCACGCTCAGGGTGACGGCGCCGCTGGCCGAAGCGACGGACGTGTCCGACGAGGATCTGGCCGATGAGGCCCTGCCGGCAGGCGACGGGCGCCGCTCGATCCTCGTCGCCGAGGACAATGCGATCAACCGTCAGCTTCTGGCCGAGATCCTGCGGATGGCGGGTCATGAGGTGACACTGGCCGAGGACGGGGCCGAGGCGGTCGAGGCGGCGTCGGTGCGGCGCTTCGACCTGATCCTGATGGATGTGTCGATGCCACGGGTGGATGGTCTCGAGGCGACGCGGATGATCCGGCAGGGCGGCCCGTCCGCCGCGACGCCCATCGTGGGCGCGACGGCCCATGCCGACCCCGACCGGGTGCCGGAGTTTCTGGGCGCCGGAATGAACGACGTTCTGGTGAAGCCGATCACGCGCGGGGCCCTGTTCGGTGCGATCCGGCTGTTCGCCGACAGCAGCCACGCCGTTGAGGAGAAGGAGGCGTCCATGCCAGCAGCCGCGCCCACCGAAGGACTTCCGCTGATCGACAGCGAGCTTCGGGCCGATCTCGAGGGGAACCTCGGGCCCGACTATATCGCCGGCATGATCGACCGGGTCCTGACCGAGGCCGGGGCGGCGCTGCCCGAGATGCGCCGCCTGCATGAGGCGGGCGATCATCACGCCGCGGCCCGGCTTGCGCATCGCACGGCGGGCGCGGCGGCGGCCGTAGGGCTCGTGGCGCTGCACCGGACGCTCGCCGGCTACGAGACGGCGGCCGATGCGGCCGACACCGATGCGGCCGGGCGCGCCCTCGAGAGCCTGCCCGCCACGATCGAGCGCACGGCCGCGGCGCTCCAGCCCGACGCCGCCTGAACCCTCCCTCCCGATCAGGTTTCGGCCTCGGAAGGGGCTTCTTCCGCAGTCTTCTTGCGCGGGCGGCGCGGCGAACGACGGCTGCGCGGTTTCCTGGCGGGCGCTGGCCCGGGGTCTTCCGCAGAGGGCAATGGAGCCTCCACGGGTTCGGACGGGGGCTCTTCGACAGGTTCCGCATCGCCGAAGGCGGCCAGCGCGGCGAAGGCCTGATCCAGATCGGGGACCGGGGCGGCCGTCGCCTCCGGCTGAATGTCTTCGGCCGGGGCCTCCTCCTCCAGCTCTTCGGCAATGCCCGCCATAAGCAGGCGCGCCGCATCCTCGAGCTTGACCGAAAGCGAGGCGCCCTTGGGGAAGCTCGCCGGGCCGCGCGGGCCATCCTCGGTCAGGCGGATGCGCGTCCAGCCTTCCGCAGGCGCGTCCGGTTCGGGGTCGGGCTCCGGTTCGGGCTCTTTCGCCGGGGGCTCCTCCTCGTCTTCCTCGGGCTCGTCGAACAGCGACATCATCGCCGCCAGATCCAGCTGCGGAATGACAACGGGTTTCGGCGGCGGCGGAACGGGCGTTTCCTCGATGACGGGGTCGGGCTCGGGCTCAGGCTCGGGCGGTTCGGGGTCGGCCGGTGGCAGCGCGAAGGCCGGCCCGTCCCGCAAGAGCGCCACCCGTGCGGCCAGCAGCGCACGGCGGGCCGGACCGGCGGGCGTCCGGGCGTGCAGCTCCTCGAGCCGCGCCAGCCCCTGCGCCCGGCCAAGTGGCTCCAGAAGGGCGAGGATCTCCCGCGCGGCGGCGTCGAGCAGCGGGTGGCGGGCAAGGGCAGGCGGAGTGCGCATCGCATTCTCCTCGCGGGGGCGGCATCTGGCATCCTCCTTGCAAGTCCTGGTCCAGATGCCGCGTTGGCGGCGGGCGACGGAGGATCGGATGTCAGTGTCGGGGTTCCGCGATCATATCGGGCTTCATGCCGAGGCGCTGGTGCTGCGTGAGACGCGCAACAACCTGCTGACCTCGAACATCGCGAATGCGGCGACCCCGCACTACAAGGCGCGCGACATCGACTTCACGGCCGAGCTGGCCCGCGCGACCGGAGGCGGCGCGCTGCGCACCACCGAGGCGCGCCACATGGCGGTGGGTGGTCCCGCCGCCAGCGGCAAGGCGCTCTACCGCGAGCCGGTCACGCCCTCGCTGGACGGCAACACGGTCGAGATGGCCGTGGAGCAGATGGAATTTTCCGAAAACACCCTGCGCTATCAGACCAGCCTCGCGCTGCTGAACCGGCGCATTTCTGGCCTGATGACGGCGATCAAGGGGGAATGATGAGCGGCATCAACAACATCTTCGATGTCGGCGCCCGGGCACTCTCGGCCCAGATGGTGCGAATGAACACGGTGGCGAGCAACCTCGCCAACGCGGGCACGGTCTCGGACACGGCCGAGACGGCCTTCCGCCCGCTGCGGCCGGTGTTCGAGACGACCTACGCCGATGCGGTGGGCAAGAGCGGCCTCTCGACCACGGATGTGGCGGCGGTGGTCAGCCTCGACCGCGAGCCGGCCCGGACCTACCGGCCCGACCATCCGCAGGCCGATGCCGAGGGCTATGTCTGGGAGGCCCCGGTCTCGGTCGACGAGGAGATGGTCGAGATGATGGAGGCCAGCCGCCAGTATCAGAACACGCTCGAGGCCGTCTCGACGCTGCGCTCGCTGATGGCCCGCACCGCCAGCATGGGACAGTGACATGACCACCACGACGCCGGTTGACGGCTCTTACGCCGCCGGGCTTGCGATGAAGACGGCGACGCAGGCCAAGGGCAGCTCGAACCTGGGGCAGGAGGATTTCCTCAAGCTCCTCACGACGCAGCTTCAGAACCAGGACCCGTTCCAGCCGATGGAGAACGGCGAGTTCCTCGCCCAGATGGCGCAGTTCTCGACCGTCTCGGGGATCGAGCAGCTGAACGGCACGCTCAGCGGCATCGGCGAGGGGCTCGGTTCGTTCCGCACCGCCACCGCCGCGTCGCTGATCGGGCGCAGCGTGCTGGTCCCCGGCACGCTGGCGCGCGCGGACGAGGCGGGCG
The DNA here is from genome assembly GCF_007668225.1 of Cereibacter sediminicola. Lineage (NCBI taxonomy): Bacteria > Pseudomonadati > Pseudomonadota > Alphaproteobacteria > Rhodobacterales > Paracoccaceae > Cereibacter > Cereibacter sediminicola. Next base: position 42,889 of record NZ_VDEK01000011.1, read on the forward strand.
GCGTCCATGGCGCGGCCACGCTCACCGATCCGGCCGAAGCGGTTGTCGTCACCTATTCCCACAGCGTCACCGGCCAGCTTCTGCACAGCCAGACCCTCGGGCCGCAGAAGGCGGGGCAGGTGAACTTTGGCTGGGACGAAGTGCCCGCCTCGCTCGTCTCGTCGCGCGTGCCGCTGCGCGTCAGCGTCTCGGCCGCCAATGCCGATGGCTCCGTGCCGCTCGCGCCCTCGGTCTATGCCCGTGTTCTGTCGGTCGGCACCACGACCGACGGCCGGGGCACGCTGCTCGAGGTCGAGGACCAGGGCCGTGTCCCCGCCGAGTCCGTCACGTCCTTCCGCTGATCCCGCCCCCAAAGGAGCCCTTTCCATGTCGATCAACACCGCCCTTTCGGGTCTCTCCGCCGCCCAGCACGATATTGCCGCCACCTCGCACAACATCGCGAACGTGGGCACCATCGGCTTCCGCGGCAGCCGCGCCGAATTTGCCGATGTGTTCAACTCGTCGCCCTACAGCATCGCCCGGACGGCGGTGGGATCGGGCGTGCAGACCCTGCGCACCGCGATGCAGTTCAGCCAGGGCTCGGTCGTGGCCACGGGCAACACGCTCGACCTCGCCATCGAGGGGCAAGGCTTCTTTGCCACCGAGCCCGCCGTGGGCCCGAACTCGGCCAAGCCCGAGCCGATCTACACGCGCGCGGGCGCCTTCGGGCTGAACGACAAGGGTGTGGCGGTCAACGCCTCGGGGCAGAAGCTGCTCGCCTGGCCCGTGAGCGTCGAGGGCGACGCGCTGAGCCAGGTGCCGGGCACCGCCGTCCCGCTGACCATCCCCCTCACGATGGGTTCGCCCGTCGGCACCAAGGCCGTCAGGATGACGGTGGACCTGCCCACGGATGACGCCATGCTGGGCCAGCAGGCGGCGGTGCCTCCGGGCGCGGCCTTCGACGCGGCCGACCCCACCACCTATGCCGCCGTCACGGCCATTCCGGTCTTCGATGCCAAGGGCAACGCGGTCGAGGCCGCGGCCTATTTCATCAAGACCGCGAACCCGTCGGCGGGCAGCCCGGACACGGGCTGGGCGGTGCGGCTGGTCGTGGCCGGCGAGACGCTGACTCCGGCCGAAGATGACCTCAGTTTCGATGCCACGGGTGCGCTGTCGGGCGGAACCGGCAGCCTCAGCTTCACCACCGGCGTCGGCACGCCCTACACGCTGGATCTGACCGGCACCACGCTGGCCAACCGCAGCTTCGAGGTCAACACCGTCAACCAGGACGGCAAGAGCGCGGCCGCGCTGACCAGCCTCGAGGTGGATGCGAGCGGCACGGTCTGGGCGGCCTACGGCGCCGGCAATCCGGTCGCCATGGGGCAGGTGGTGCTGGTGACCTTCGCCAATCCGCAGGCGCTGCGCCAGCTGGGCGCCTCGGGCTTTGCGGCCACCGCCGATTCCGGCCAGCCCGTTGCGGGCACGGCGGGCGACTCGGGCTTCGGGATCATCCGGGCCGGCGCGCTCGAAAATGCCAACGTCGATCTGACCGAGGAACTTGTCCATCTGATCACCGCGCAGCGCAACTACCAGGCCTCGGCCAAGGCGATGGAGACCTCGAACTCGCTGATGCAGACGATCATGAACATCCGCAGCTGAGGCGGATCATGGACCGGCTGATCCACACCGCCCTGAACTCGCTGGCGAACCTGCGCGACACGCGGGTGATCCAGGCGCAGAACCTCGCGAACCAGACCGTGCCGGGCTTCCGGCGCGACCTGACGAACGAGGGCGACCCGCGCTTTCTCAAGGCGATGGAGACGGCCTCGGCCCGTGCCTTCCAGACCGAGCGGGGCCCGCACCTCTTCTCGAGCGCGCCGGGCCTTCTCAACCAGACCGGCGAGCCGATGGATGTGGCCATCGCCGAGGAGGGCTGGTTCTTCGTCCAGCCCGAGGGCGGCGAGCCCGCCCTCTCGCGCCGGGGCGACCTGCGGCTCACGGCCGAGGGGCAACTGGTGAACGGGGCGGGCGAGGCGATGCTCGATCAGGCGATGCAGCCGATCGAGCTGCCGGCCGTCCGCGCGCTGGTGATCGACGAGGTGGGCCGCATCCTCTACGAACCGATGGACGGGGCCCCGGGCGAGCAGGTCGAGGGCCCGCTCATCGCCACGGTGATCCCCGAGGGCGTGGCGCTGCGCAAGGATGCCGACGGGCAGATCCGGGCGGGCGACGAGCCGCTGCCCGCGCCCGACCAGCGCGCCCGCATCCTTCAGGGCGTGCTCGAAGGCTCGAACGTCAACACAATGGAAGAGCTGGTCTCGTCCATCGAACTCCAGCGCACGTTCGAGCTGAACCTTCGCATGATCTCGGCCGCCAAGGAACTGGACGAGAGCGGCGCGCGTCTGTTGCGCCCGCCGGAGTAGGGCGTGGCACGGGGCTTGCAGCAGGCCGGACGTAGCGCCTGAAGGAGCCCTGAATGTCCACGAACGCGATGCATGTCGCCAAGACCGGCCTGAACGCCCAGCAGACCCGGATGCAGGTGATCTCGAACAACCTCGCCAACGTCAACACCACGGGGTTCAAGCGCGACCGCGCCAATTTCGAGAGCCTGCTCTACCAGACCTGGAAGCCGGGCGGTGCCCAGACCTCCGAGGCGACCGCCATGACCTCGCCCTCGGCGGTGGGGACGGGGGTGCGGGTGGTCTCGACCGAAAAGCTCTACACCCAGGGCTCGCTCGCCAACACCGACAACGCGCTCGATCTCGCCATCGACGGGCCGGGCTTCTTCCAGGTCCTGCTGCCCGACGGGCGCATGGGCTACACCCGCAACGGCACCTTCTCGCAGAACGCCGAAGGCACGATCACCACGCCTTCGGGCTATGTCGTCCAGCCCGAGATCCAGATCCCCGAGGGCGCCGTGTCGGTCACCATCTCGGCCGACGGGATCGTGTCCGTCCTGATGCCCGACGAGACCGAGGCGCAGGAGGTCGGGCAGATCACCATCGCCACCTTCACCAACCCCCGCGGCCTTCAGCCGGTGGGCGAGACCTTTGCGGTCGAGACCGCGGCCTCGGGCGAGGCCGCCATCGGCAACCCGGTCGAGCCCGGCTTCGGCAAGCTCGTGCAGGGCGCGCTCGAATCCTCGAACGTCAACGTGGTGCAGGAGCTGGTGGACATGATCGAGACCCAGCGCGCCTACGAGGTCAATTCCAAGTCCATCTCGGCCTCCGACGAGATGATGCAGTTCCTTGCCAACAAGCTCTGAGGCGCCGATGTCCCGCCGCATGTCCCTTCCCGCGCTCGCCCTGCTGCTCGCGCCCGCCGCCTGCTCGACCTATGTCGAGGACCGCGCCTCCGAAGCCTGGGCGCCCGTCTATCCGGTCGAGGAGCCCGCGCGCCTCGACAGCCTGCCCACCGGCGGGATCTACAGCGCCAGCGCCCGCGGCCTCTTTGTCTCGGACCGGCGCGCGGCGCGGGTGGGCGACATCGTGACCATCGACTTCGCCGAGAAGTTCTCGGCCTCCAAGTCGCAGACCGCCACGGGATCGCGCAGCAACGACTATGCGCTCGACCTGCCGGACGCGCTCACGCTCGGGCTGGACGACGGGGCCCTCGACAATTCCACCAGCCAGAGCTTTGCCGGGCGGGGCGCCGCATCCCAGTCCAACTCGCTGCGCGGGCGGATGTCGGTGTCGGTGACGCGCGTGCTGCCGGGCGGCAATCTCGAGATCATGGGCCAGAAGCTGCTCACGCTGAACAACGGCAACGAATATGTCCGGCTGAAGGGCGTGGTCCGCCCCGAGGACATCGGGCCGGACAATGTGGTCAGCTCGGACCGGATCGCGCACGCCGAGATCAAGTATGTCGGCGCGGGCGACACCGCCGACACCGCGAAGCCCGGCTGGTCATCGTGCAGCACATGCCGATGGGCTTCACCGCCCCCTTCGCCCGCAGGCTCGACGCGATCTGCCGGATGCGGGTGCGCGAGGCCACCGACGGCGACCTCGTGCTGCCGGGTCTCGTGCTCATCGCGCCGGGCGGCCTGCGGCACATGGAGCTTGAGCGGGCGGACGAGGGCTACCGGGTGCGGCTGCTTCCCGGCGAGCCGCGCCGGGCCGCCTGCGCGTCGAGGCTGTCGTTGGCATCCTTCATCCGCGCAAGCTCGGCCACGCGGGGACCGGCATCGCGTGGCAGCGCATCGACCGCCCGCGGCCCCGGGGCGCAGGCGGCAAGAACCGGCAGGGCCAGGCCCGCCATGAGGCGGCCGAAGCACAGGCGGGCGGGCATGGGGCAGCCTCCTTGTCTGGAACTCTCGGGCGCCGGGCTGCAAGCAGCGTGCCAGACGCGGCGGCGCCGCCGATGCGGCCATCGCCCCCGGCGGGCACCCGCTGGCACGGCGCTTGCACCGGGAGGGGCGACAACGATCCAGCGAGTGACCTGCCATGTTCCATTCCCGCGCCCCGGAGCCCCGCGCATGAGCACGGTCTCGGCCAGGCAAGGCTGGGGCGCGCAGCTGGGCGGCATGACGCTGCCGCTGGGCATCCTCGCGGTGGTCGCCATGATGGTGCTGCCGCTGCCGGTGGTGCTGCTCGACATCTTCTTCGTCGGCAACATCCTTCTGTCGCTGCTGATCCTGATGGTGGCGCTGCACACCTTCCGGCCGCTCGACTTCTCGAGCTTTCCCAGCATCCTTCTTGTCGCCACTGTCCTGCGCCTGGCGCTCAACGTGGCGTCCACGCGGATCGTGCTCAGCCACGGCCACACCGGCGCGGACGCGGCGGGCAAGGTGATCGAGGCCTTCGGCTCCTTCGTGATCGGCGGCAACTTCGTCGTGGGGGCCTTCGTCTTCGCGATCCTCGTCATCATCAACCTCGTGGTGATCACGAAGGGCGCGGGGCGGGTGTCCGAAGTCTCGGCGCGCTTCACGCTCGACGCGATGCCGGGCAAGCAGATGGCCATCGACGCCGACCTGAACGCGGGTCTGGTGACGCCCGACGAGGCGCGCGAGCGGCGGGCCGACGTGGCGGCCGAGGCGGACTTCTACGGCGCCATGGACGGAGCCTCGAAATTCGTGAAGGGCGACGCGCTGGCGGGCATCCTGATCCTGATCATCAACATCGTGGGCGGCATCGTGATCGGCACGCTGCAGCACGGTCTGGGCGTGGTGCAGGCGGCCGAAACCTATGTGCTGCTCTCGATCGGCGACGGGCTGGTGGCGCAGATCCCCTCGCTGCTGCTGTCCATTGCCACCGCGATCATCGTCACGCGCGTCTCCTCGAGCACCGACATGAGCGTGCTCATCGGCAAGCAGATGGGGATCGGCCGGGCCTGGGTGCCGGTGGCGGCGGTGATGCTGATCCTCGGGCTGATGCCGGGGATGCCGAACCTGCTGTTCCTGATCGGGGCCGCCGCCGCCGCGGCGATGGCCTGGGCCACGCTCTCGCGCGATCGCGCCGGGGCCGAGCCCGCCCCGGCCGCTGCCGGAGGCCAGCCCGCAGCCGACGCCCGCCCCGCGGCCGGCCCCGAGGCGATCACGGCCGAGGAAGTGACCGACTATGCGCCGGTCTCGCTCCAGATCGGCTACGGGCTGATCCCGCTGGCGGGCGACAACGGCGGCGCGCTGGTGGCCCGCATCACCGCGATCCGGCGCGACGTGTCGAAGGCTTTGGGCTTCGTCGTGCCGGGGGTGCGCATCCGGGACGACCTCGCCCTTGCGCCGAACCAGTATCGCATCCGGGTGGGGCAGGCGATCCTGGCCGAGGACACGGTCTATCCCGACCGCAAGCTCGCGCTGCCCGGGGGCGGCTCGCGCAGGAAGCTGAACGGGATCTCGGTCAAGGATCCGAGCTTCGGCCTCGACGCCACCTGGATCCTGCCGCATCAGGTGGCCGAGGCCGAGGCGGACGATCATGTGGTGGTCGAGCCCGAGTCCGTCATCGCAACCCACCTGAGCCAGATCCTCGTCAAGCACGCGGCGCAGCTGATCGGGCAGGACGATGTGCAGGGGCTGGTGGACAATCTCGCCCGCTCGGCGCCGACGCTGGTGCAGTCGGTGGTGCCCAAGCTGGTGCCGCTGCATGTGCTGACGGCGGTGCTCAAGGCGCTTCTGGCCGACCGCATCCCGGTCTCGGACATGCGCCGCATCCTCGAGGGCCTGTCGGAGCTGGCCGGGCGCAACCTCGCCCCGGCCGACATGGCCGAGGCGCTGCGCCCGGCGCTCGTGCCGCTCCTGCTGCAGCAGATGGGGCCGGTCAGCCAGCCGCTGCCGCTCATCACGCTCGAGCCGGATCTCGAGCAGCTTCTCCTGCGCTCGCGCCGGCAGGGCGACGAGATGCTGCTGGTGGACAACGGGCTGGCCCAGTCGCTCCTGACGGCCCTTTCGGAACGTCTCGAGGCGGCGTCGGGGCAGGGCAAGCAGGCGGTGGTGATCGTGGCCCAGCCGCTGCGCCGGGCCTTCGCGGCCTTCGTGCGGCCGCACCTGCCCGATGCGGTGGTCATCGGCATGGGCGAGCTGCCCGAGGCGCGGCGCGTCGAGGTGCTGGGCACCGTGGGCGGCGCCTCGGCGCTGCCGCCGGGGAGGTAATCCATGGGCATCCTCACCGTCCGCGCCCCCGACAGCCAGCAGGCGATGGAGGAGGTCCTCCGCCGCCTCGGGCCCGAGGCCTACATCCTGTCCACCAGCCACCGCGACGGGCTGGTCGAGATCCGCGCCGCCCGCGATCTGCCCGCCGCCCCGCCTCCCGTGCCGCGGCCGGTGCGCAAGGACGATCCCGACGCGGGTGAGGCCGGGGACTTTCGGCGGCTGATCCTGTCGGGGCCGTCTGCGGGTGCCCCGCGCGAGGCGCCGCCGCTGCGGACCGAGCCGCGGGTGCAGACCTTTGCGGAGATGCTCGAGGACCGTCAGCGCCAGCAGGCGCGGCCCGCGCTTGTGGCCGAGCGTGCCTGGGTGCCGCCGCCGCCCGCGACCGACGCGGCCGACGACGGGCTCGAGGCGCTGGCGCGGCAGCTTTTGCCGTCGCGGCCCGCGGCCCTGCCGCCGCGCCTTGCCATCGCGGGGCCGGCGGGGGCCGGCAAGACGATGCTCGCGCTGCGTTTTGCGGCGCTGATGATGGAAGAGCGGCCCGGTGCCGAGCCGGTGATCCTCGCGCCCCGGATCGGCAGCGAACCGGCCGACGCGCGCCTGCGTCACTGGACGCGGCTGCTGGCCCTGCCGCTCGAGCGGCCGCCGCTGGACGGGATCGGGCAGGCGCTGCTGCCCCGGCCGGATCCCTGGCGGCCCGAGATCCTCGATCTCTCCGGCAGTCCCGGAATGACGCCCGAGGCGCTGGCCGAAACCGGCGCGAAGCTGGTGCTGGCCCTGCCGGCGGACCTGTCGCCCCGCGCCCTGCGGCACTGGGCCAGGGCCCCCGCCGGCAGCCTGATCTGCCTCACCCGCACCGATCTGTGGCAGCCGGGTCGGGCCGAGCTTGCGGCGCTGGCGGCCTCGAGCCTCAGGCTCGGCTGGGAGAGCGGTGGGACGGGCGTGGTGGATGCGCTCTGGCGTGTCGATGCGGACCGGCTCGGCCAGTGGGCCGAGGCGGGGGAAGTGCAGGGGGAAGAGCGGTCATGATCCATTCGCGCGGCTACGCCGAGCAGGCCCAGACGCCCGAGCGTCTCGTGCGCGCGCACATGGACCTCGTGCGCCGCATCGCCTGGAACCTTCACGCCCGGATCGGCCGCAAGGTCGAGATCGACGACCTGATCCAGATCGGCTACATGGGCCTCGTGGACGCCAGCCGCCGCTACGAGCCCCGCGACGGCGTGACCTTCGCCGCCTACGCGGCCATCCGCATCCGCGGCTCGATCATGGATTTCCTGCGGTCGAACTCGGCGCTCTGCCGCACGACGATCCTGATGCAGCAGAAGGTCAAGGCCGCGGTGCAGCGTCTCGAGAGCCGTCTGATGCGCGCCCCCGAGACGCCCGAGGTGGCGGCCGAGCTGGGCATGCCGGTGGGCGAATACCAGGACTGGCTGGCCCAGTTCGCCGGCAGCCAGACCGCCTCCCTCGACGAGGTCTATGACGATCAGTCCTCGCTGTTCCAGGGCAGCGAGCCCTCGGCCGAGGACCGGCTTCAGGCGACGCAGATGCGGGGCCTCCTGCGGCAGGCGCTGGGGAAGATGCCCGAGCGCGAGGCGCTGCTGCTGCAGCTGATCTTCGTCGAGGAGATGAACGTCTATGAGGTGGCGGAAATTCTCGGCGTGACCACCGGACGGGTCTCGCAGATCAAGAAGGCGGCGATCGAACGGCTGCGCGGGTTCATCGACGCCCTGCAGGGCGAGGGCTGAAGGCCGGGGCACGGCCGAAGTAGCCTGCCCCTTGACGGCTGCCCGGCCCGGACCACCTTCCAGCCCCCGACGGGCAGGAGGTTCCCCATGAGCGCCATGATCGAGTTCCACGACGGAAGCCGGATCCCGCAGCTTGGCTTCGGCCTCTGGCAGGTGCCCGAGGACCAGACGGCGCGGGTCGCGCGCGAGGCGCTGGAGCTGGGCTACCGCCTGGCGGACGGTGCGGCGATCTATGGCAACGAGGCCGGCCTCGGCGAGGGTCTGAGGGCCTCGGGTCTGCCCCGCGACGAAGTCTTCGTCACCACCAAGGTCTGGAACGACGCGCAGGGTTTCGAGCCCACCCTCCGCGCCGTCGGTCAGAGCCTCGAGCGGATCGGGATCGACCGGCTGGATCTGTGCCTGATCCACTGGCCCGCGCCCCGGCAGGATCTCTATGTCGAGACCTGGCGCGCCCTGATCCGGCTGCGCGACGAGGGCAGGATCACCTCGATCGGCGTCTCGAACTTCGACCTCGCCCAGATCGACCGGCTGACCGCCGAAACGGGCGTCACGCCGGTGCTGAACCAGATCGAGCTGCATCCGATGCTGCAGCAGGCCGACCTGCGCGCCGGTCACGCCGAGCGCGGAATCGTCACCCAGAGCTGGAGCCCGCTCGGCCGGGGAATGGCCTTCGACGCACCGGCCATCCGGCAGATCGCCGAGCGGACGGGCCGCAGCCCGGCGCAGGTCGTGCTGCGCTGGCACATCGAGCTTGGCTGCTCGGTCATCCCGCGCTCGACCCGCCGCGAGGGGTTGGCGGAGAATCTCGATCTCTTCGACTTCGAGCTGACCGAGGCCGATCACGCCGCCATCGCCGCGCTGGATGCGGGCGAGCGCACCGGGCCCGATCCGCAAACCTTCGGGTGAGGCGCGAGGGAACCGGACGCCTGCGACGATGTTGGCTGGCAGACGGCAGGCGGCTCATCCTGTCGTTGCCTGTGCCCCGGAGGCCTCATGCAGCATCTGCTCCGACCCGCAGCCGTCCTGTTCCTTGTCACCTTGCCCGCGGGGGCCTTCGCCCACGACTGGTATCCCTTCACCTGCTGCTCGAACCGCGACTGCCATCCCATCGCCGATACCGAGGTGACCGCCGGACCCACCGGCTGGGTGATCCGGCGCACCGGAGAGGTCATCGGCTACGACGACGAACGGCTGATGCAGACGCCGAAGCGGGCGGGAAACGACTTCCACCTCTGCACGACCGACGGCAAGCCGGACGGCAAGACGATCTGCCTCTTCGTTCCCGAGTTCGGAAGCTGAGCGACCTAACCGAACCGCGAGGGCAGGCAGGGCGTGATGTCGAGTTCCGGGGGCCGTGCATCCAGCAGGTCGGCGATGATCCGGGCCGTGATCGGCGCCAGTGTCAGCCCGATGTGGCCGTGGCCATAGGCGTGCAGGATCTCGCCCCCGGCGCGCGAGGGGCCGATGACCGGCAGGCTGTCCGGCATCGAGGGGCGGAACCCCATCCAACTGCGCGAGGGCTCGGGCAGGTCGGGAAAGATCGCCCGCGCCCCCGCGACGAGCCCCGCGATCCGGTGCGGCGAGGGCGGGGCGGTCAGGCCCCCCAGTTCGACAGTGCCCGCGACGCGCAGCCGTCCGGCCATCGGGCACAGGTAGAAGCCGCGCGCGGTGGGGCAGGTGGGGCGCGTGACCTTCGCCTCAGCCATGTCCCATTCGACATGATAGCCGCGCTCTGTGTCGAGCGGCACGCGGTCGCCCGCACTCAGCGCCAGCGCCCGCGAATGGGCACCCGCCGCGATCACCGCCCGTCGCCCATGCACCTGCAGCGCCGGCCCCGAGACGATCACCCCGTCCACCCGCCGCTCGAGCGCCTGCGCCCGCGCCTTCACGATCCGCACCCCGGCCTTGCGCGCGGCCTCGGCGATCAGCCCGACCATGCGGCCCGGATCCGAGAGGAACACGGCCTTCGGGAAGAAGGCCGCACCGGCCATCGGCGGCAGGGCGGGCTCCATCGCCGCCAGATCGGACGCGGGCAGCAGATCCGCCGTCACCCCCAGCGAGCGGCGGAAGTCCATGTCGGCTGCGGCCGCGCGAAAGGCCTGCGGGCTTTCATAGGCGTAAAGGCAGCCGCGTCGGTTCAAAAGCGTCGCGCCGCCGACCTCGGCCGCCAGATCCTCCCATCCTTGCGTAGCCGAGCCGAGCAGCGCTGCGAGGGCCTGAGCGTTCCGTCGCGCGGGCGCGGGCAGCGACTGGCGCAGGAAGCGGATCAGCCAGGGTGCCAGCGCGGGCAGCGCCGCGTGCCGGATGGCGAGCGGCGAGTTCCGGTCGAACATCAGCGACGGCAAACGCTTCAGCACGTCCGGCGTGCCGACCGGCAGCACGGCATAATCGGCAATGGTGCCCGCATTGCCCCAGGAGGCGCCCGACCCCGGCTCTTCGGGATCGAGCAGGATGACCGAGCGGCGGCGCTGCGCCACGGTGAGCGCGATGGTCAGCCCCACCACGCCCCCGCCGATGACGACCGTATCCGAGGAAAGGTGCTGGATCATCCGCCGCCCGCCTGGTCCTAGAGACAGGCCTCGAACAGCGCGCGGGTGTTCTCGCGCGTCATCTCGACCGGGTTGCCGCCGCAGGACGGATCCTCCAGCGCCATCGCGGTCAGCTCATCGAGCCGGGTGGCCTCCACACCCATCGCGGAAAGGTTTTCCGGAATGGACAGTTCGGCCCGCAAGTCCATGATCTTGCTTCGGAAACCGTCAAAGCCGCCCTCGATGCCCAGATAGGCCGCCGCGCGGACGATTTTTTCTTCGATGGCCGGACGGTTGAAGTCCAGCACCATCGGCATCACCACCGCGTTCGTCGTGCCGTGGTGGGTGTTGTAGACCGCGCCGACCGGGTGGCTCAGCGAATGGATCGCGCCGAGGCCCTTCTGGAACGCCACCGCCCCCATCGCCGCCGCGCTCATCATGTGGGCGCGGGCTTCGAGGTCGCCCGGATTGGCGTAAACCTTGGGCAGGTTCTCGAACACCAGCCGCAGTCCTTCCAGCGCGATGCCCTGGCTCATCGGATGGTAGAAGGGCGAGCAATAGGCCTCGAGACAATGCGCGAGCGCGTCCATCCCCGTTCCGGCCGTGATGAACTTCGGCATCCCGACCGTCAGCTCGGGATCGCAGATCGTGACGGCGGGCAGGAGTTTCGGATGGAAGATGATCTTCTTCTTGTGGGTGGCCGAATTGGTCAGCACCCCCGCGCGCCCCACTTCCGATCCCGTCCCGGCCGTCGTCGGCACCGCCACGATGGGCGCGATCTTCGCCGCATCGGCCCGGGTCCACCAGTCGCCGATATCCTCCAGATCCCAGACACTGACGCTCTGGTCGTGCATCAGCGCGATCATCTTGCCCAGATCGAGCGCCGAGCCGCCGCCGAAGCAGATCACCCCGTCATGGCCGCCGGCCTTGTAGGCGGCAATGCCGGCCTGCATATTCATCTCGTTCGGGTTCGGATCGACCTCCGAGAAACAGGCGCGCCCAAGCCCCGCCGCCTCCAGCTGGTCGAGCGCGGCCAGCGTGATTGGAAGCGACGCCAGCGCCTTGTCGGTGACCAGCAGCGGCTTCTTCAGCCCGACGGCCTTGCACTGCTCGGCCAGTTCCGCGATGCGGCCCGCGCCGAACTTGATGGCGGTGGGATAGGACCAGTTCGCCCGGATCGTCATTTCGTCACCTTCTTGAGATGGTAGGATTTCGGCCGCGTGACCGACATGTAGCCGAGCGCCGAGAGCGCCGCACCCCGCCCGGTGTCCTTGCACCCCGTCCAGCAGAGCGCGGGGTCAAGGTAGTCGCAGCGGTTCATGAAGACGGTGCCGGTCTCGACCCGCGCGCCGATCTCGGCCGCCGCCTCGGCGTCCTGCGTCCAGATCGAGCAGGTCAGGCCATAGGGGCTGTCGTTCATCAGGCCGATGGCTTCCTCGTCGCCCGAAACCTTCATGATGCCGACCACGGGGCCGAAGCTCTCCTCCTTCATCACCCGCATGTCGTGGGTGACGTTCACGAGGATCTGCGGCGCGAGATAGGCGCCGCCGTCATCGGCCGGGAAGTGGGCCGGGTCGATCAGCGGGGTGGCGCCGGCGGCAATCGCCTCGGCCACCTGCTCGCGGACCACGCGCGCGAAGCGCAGGTTCGCCATCGGCCCCAGCGTCGTTTCCGGCTCGAACGGATTGCCCAGTTTCAGGGCCTTGACCCAAGCCACTGCCTTTTCAACGAAGGCGTCATAGAGGCTCTCGTGCACATAGATCCGCTCGATCCCGCAGCAGCACTGGCCCGCGTTGAACATCGCGCCGTCCATCAGGCTGTCCACCGCCGCGTCGAGGTCCGCATCGGCGCGGACATAGCCCGGGTCTTTGCCGCCGAGTTCCAGCCCCAGCGCGGTGAAGGTGCCGGCCGCCGCACGCTCGATGGCGGCGCCGCCCCCGACCGAGCCGGTGAAGTTCACGAAGCCGAAGGCGCGGGCGCCGATCAGCGTCTCGGTCGTGGCGTGGTCGAGGACGACGTTCTGGAACACGTCCTCTGGCACGCCGGCGGCGTGGAAGGCCTCGGCCAGACGCTCGCCCACCAGCAGGGTCTGGCTCGCGTGCTTCAGCACCACCGAGTTGCCCGCGATCAGCGCCGGGACCAGCGTGTTGATCGTCGTGAGATAGGGGTAGTTCCACGGCGCGATGATGAAGACCACGCCCACCGGCTCGCGCAGGATGCGGCGCTCGAACCGGTTCGAGGCCTCGGCCACGGTCGGCGCAAGCGCCTTTTCCGCGATCTCGGCCATGTAGGCGGTACGGTCGTTCACGCCGCCGAACTCGCCGCCGAAGCGGGTGGGGCGGCCCATCTGCCAGGCCAGCTCCTCGACGACCTGCTCCTTCATCTCGTTGAGCTTCGCCACCCCGGCCTTGACCAGTGCGATGCGCTCGGCGAGCGGGCGCACGGCCCAAGGCCCCTGCGCGGCCCTGGCACGGGCGGCCACGGCCTTCGCCTCCTCCATCGAGAGCGGCATCCGCTCGGCATAGACCCGCCCGTCGACGGGCGAGATCAGCTGGATCGGTTTCGTCATGATGTTCCCCGTTCAGGCGCGCTCGAATAGGCGGGCCAGTTCGAAATCGGTGACCACGCGGTCCTGCTCCTGGATCTCCCATTCCGCCGCGTGGTGGTAGTGCTCGACGACCTCGTCGCCCATCGCCGCGCGCAGCATCGCCGAGCACTTGAGAAGTTCCGCCGCCTCGCGCAGCGTCTTCGGGATCTCGCGGATGCCAGCGGTGGAATACATGTCGCCGCGCATTTCGGCTTCCAGATCCATCTTCTTCTCGATGCCGTCAAGCCCCGCCGCCAGGAGCCCCGCGCAGGCGAGATAGGGGTTCAGGTCGGCGCCGCCAATCCGGCACTCGATGCGGACAGATTTCGTGCCCTCGCCGCAGACGCGGAAGCCCGCGGTGCGGTTGTCGCGGCTCCAGACCGCCTTGGTAGGGGCGAACATGCCGATGCAGAAGCGCTTGTAACTGTTGATGTAGGGCGCGAGGAAGGCGGTGATCGCCTGCGCATGGGCCAGTTGGCCGGCGAGGAAGTGCTTCATCGTGGCCGACATGCCGTGCGGGTCGTCGGCGTCGAAGAAGGCGGGCTTGCCGTCGAGCGTCCAGAGCGACTGGTGGATGTGGCTGGACGAGCCCGCTCGGCGGTGGTCGTATTTCGCCATGAAGGTCACGGACTTGTCCGCGGCATGCGCGATGTCCTTCACCGCCATCTTGGTGATCGCGTGATTGTCGGCCGTGTCGAGCGCGTCCGAATATTTCACGTTGATCTCTTCCTGCCCGGCCTCGGCCTCGCCTTTGGAACATTCCACCGGGATGCCCGCGCCATAGAGGCCGTTGCGCAAGGTGCGCATCACCGCCTCTTCCTTGGTGGTCTGGAAGATGTGGTAATCCTCGTTATAGGCCGAGACCGGCTTCAGGTCGCGGATCTGGCCCGAGGCCTGCATTGAATCGCGCACCTGGTTGAACGAGGTCTCGAACAGGAAGAACTCGAGCTCCGTGGCCATCATCACCGTGAAGCCCATCGCCTCGGCCCGCGCCACCTGCCGCTTCAGGATTGCGCGGGGCGACTGGGGCACCTCCTGGTGATGGTGGTCGAGCAGGTCACACAGCACCAGAGCCGTGCCCTCCTGCCAGGGCAGCACCCGCAAGGTGCCCATGTCGGGCTTCATGACATAGTCGCCATAGCCCCTTTCCCAGCCCGAACTCTTGTAGCCGGGGACGGTGGTCATCTCCATGTCGATGGCCAGAAGATAGTCGCAGCAATGGGTCTCGTGATGCGCGCTGTCGATGAAATGCTGCGCGTGGAACCGCTTGCCCATCAGGCGGCCCTGCATGTCGACGCAGGCGACCAGAACCGTGTCGATCTCGCCGCGCTCGGTGGCTTCCTTCAAGGCGTCGAATGTCATGTTGCCGGGCATGTCTGTCCTCGTTCACTCGCAGGCGGGGTGGGGCGGCGCGGGGCCGCCCCGGTCAGGCGTCAGGAGAAGCGATAGGGCGGGCCCGCCTTCTTCATCGTCTCGTTGTAGTCCTTGATGATCTGCACGACCTTGGCCTTCACCTCGGATTCCTGCGCGATCTCGTCCCAGAACTCGACGGCGGCATTCTCGACCTGGGCCCATTCCTCGTCGGGGATGGTGGTGAGCTTCAGCTTGGTCTCGTTCACCCGCAGATGCGCCTCGCCGGCCCAGTACCAGTGCTGGCGGTAGTAATGCGACTGCTCGAAGCAGACGCGGAGCAGTTCCTGCAGGTGGGGCGGCACCTCGTTCCAGCGGTCCATGTTGGCGAAGAAATGCCCGATCCAGGCGCCCGAGATGTTGTTGGTCAGGAAGTAGTCGGTGACGTTGGCCCAGCCGACCGTGTACACCTCGGTGATGCCCGACCAGGCGAGGCCGTCCAGTTCGCCGGTCTGCAGGGCCACCTCGACATCCTCCCAGGGCAGCGTCACCGGCACCACGCCGAAGCGGGTCAGGAAGCGCCCGGCGGTGGGGAAGGTGAAGACGCGCAGGCCCTGCAGGTCGGCCAGGCTGTTGATCGGCTTCTTGGTCGAGAAGTTGCACGGATCCCACGAGCCGGCCGAGATGTGCTTGACCCCGACCTTGGCATATTCCTCGGCCCAGATCGCGCCGAGCCCGTATTTGTTGAAGAGCGCCGGCACATCGAGCGAATAGCGGAGTGCCATGGGGAAATAGCCGCCGAACACCGTCACCTCGGTCGGCGAGGCCATCGAGTCGTCGTCGGATTGCACGCAGTCGATGGTGCCGCGCTGCATCGCCTGGAACAGTTCGGCCGTGGGCACCAGCTGGTCGGCATAGAACAGCTCGATCTCCATCTGGCCCTGGGCGATGGTGTTGAAGGCCTCCACCGCCGGTTTCACGACATGCTCGCCAAGGGCGGCCCCGGCATAGGTCTGCATCCGCCACTTGATCGGCGCCTGCGCGCGGGTCACGGCGGGGGCGGCTAGGCTGGCCGCACCGGCCAGCGCCCCGGTGGTGAGGAACTTCCGTCTGGTCGTCATGTCATACCTCCATTGAGTGAGCGGAAGCGGTTCGGGCCGCCTCTCGTTGATGGGCTGTCATCTGGCGTAGAGCGTCTGCGGCAGCCAGAGTGCAATCTGCGGGAAGGCCATCACCAACGCCAGCGCCACGACCATTACTGCGACGAAAGGTATGATCGAACGGTAAATATCGCCGATGCTGACCTCGGGCGGGGCCATGGCCCGCATCAGGAACAGGTTGTAGCCGAAGGGCGGTGTCAGATAGGCGACCTGGCAGGTGATGGTGTAGAGCACGCCATACCAGATCAGGTCGAACCCCAGCACCCCCACCAGCGGCACGTAAAGCGGCGCCACGATCACGAGCATCGCCGTATCGTCGAGGAACATCCCCATGATGAGGTAAGAGAGCTGCATCATGATGAGGATCGTCCAGGGCGAAAGCTCCAGCCGGTCCACGAAGAAGCCCTGGATCGCCCGCACCGCGCCCAGGCCATCGAAGACCGCGCCGAAGGCCAGCGCCGCAAGGATGATCCACATGAACATGCACGAGATGGCCAGCGTCGCCCGCGTCGAGGTCTCGAACACCTCGCGGGTGAAGCGCCCCTTGACGACCGCCGCCGCCACCGTGACCAGCGCCCCGATGACCGAGCTTTCCACAAGGCTCGTCCAGCCGTTGACGAAGGGCACCATCATCGAGGCGAAGATCCCCAGCGGCAGCAGGCCCGCCGCCAGCAGGCGCATCTTCTCGGCGCGCGGAACGGCGGCCAGCTCTTCGGGCGGCAGGACGGGCCCGAGAGAGGGGTTCAGCCGGCACCGCAACCAGATGTAGGCCACGAAGAGCGAGGCCATCAGCAGCCCCGGCAGGATCCCCGCCAGCCAGAGCTGCCCCACCGGCTGCCGCGCGATCATGGCGTAAAGCACCAGCACAACCGAGGGCGGGATCAGGATGCCGAGGCTCGACCCGGCCTGGATCACGCCCGTGACCATCCGCTTGTCGTAGTTGCGGCGCAAAAGCTCGGGCAGGGCGATGGTCGCGCCGATCGCCATGCCCGCCACCGACAGCCCGTTCATCGCCGAGATCAGCACCATCAGGAGGATCGTCCCGATGGCGAGGCCCCCCGGCACCGGGCCGAACCAGACATGGAACATCCGGTAGAGATCATCGGCCAGCCGGCTCTCGCTCATGACATAGCCCATGAAGATGAACATGGGCAGCGTCAGCAGCGGATACCATTTCATCAACTTCATCGCCGCCGAGAAGCCCAGGCTCTGCCCGCCCGTGCCCCACAGCGCGAGCGAAGCCACCACGGCGACAAAGCCGATCACGCCGAAGACGCGCTGCCCGGTCAGCATCATCAGCAGCATCGCCGAGAACATCAGGATGGCGATCATCTCGTAGGACATCAGATCGTCTTCCCGCGCAGCGTGGCGATATCCCGGATCAGGATGGCGAGACACTGCAGGATCATCAGCACGAAGCCCAGGCACATCACCAGCTTGATCGGCCAGAGGTAGGGCCGCCATGCGGTCGGGCTGCGCTCGTTGTATTGCAGCGAATAGGCGGTGCTGTCGATCGCGCCCCAGAGCATGACGCCGAGATAGAGGATCACGGCGAAGATCGTGACCGCGTCC
The DNA here is from genome assembly GCF_007668225.1 of Cereibacter sediminicola. Lineage (NCBI taxonomy): Bacteria > Pseudomonadati > Pseudomonadota > Alphaproteobacteria > Rhodobacterales > Paracoccaceae > Cereibacter > Cereibacter sediminicola. The sequence goes on from NZ_VDEK01000011.1 coordinate 60,390, forward strand.
CACCAGCTCTTCTTCCGCAAGGGCCAGTCGGCATAGAGCAGATCCATCCGCACATGGCTGCCCATCTGCAGCGAATAGGGCCCGCCGAGGATGAAGTAGGCCACCATCACGAACTGCGCCATCTCCAGCGTCCAGAGCGACGGGTTGAAGAAGACCTTGGACACCGAGGACCACAGCAGCACGCCCATCAGGACGAACAGGAGATACATGGCAAAGCGGCCGATCCCGTAGTTCAGCCGATCCACCAGCCGGACGAAGGCGACAAGAACCCGCGGCATCGCTCAGCCCGCCCCGTCCGGCGCCGGCAGCGCGGCCAGCGCCCGCTCGAGGATCGGGGCGAGACGGTCGGCCATGGCCTCTTCGGCCTCGGGCGTGGCGATCAGGTCGTTGCGGATCTCGAGCATCACGTTCGCAAGCTCGTAGGGCAGGGCCTGAAGACGCAGCGTGTGGGTCACGTCATCGGCGGCGGAATAGGGCTCGTTCAGCCCGCAGACGAGTCCGCTGTCGCGGCTCTCGGCGAAAACCGCGCGGGCGAGACGGTCGTCCCGGTCGTGGATGATGCCGAACTCGACGCGGCGGGGCTGGCCATGCCACAGGGGCGTGAAGGAATGGATCGTCACCAGCGCCGGCGGGGAGCCTCGCGCGATGCGCCGCACGATCTCGGCCCGCAGGTCGGCATGAAACGGTGCATAGACCGCCGCGGTCCGGGCCGCCCGCTCCTCGGGGGAAAGGCCGATGTTGCCGGGGATCGCGTGCATCTCGGACCGCTCGGCCATCGCCCCCGGCTGGTCAGGCGCCCGGTTGCAATCATAGACGAGCCGCGAGACCGGCGCATGAACCAGCGCCGCATCGAGCCTCCGGGCCAGCGCCCGCGACAGGCCGAGCGCGCCCGGATCCCACGCGATATGCGCGCGCCGGAGATCCTCGGACAGCCCGAGGTCGCCCCAGGCTTCGGGCAAGCAATGCGAGGCATGTTCGCACACCAGCACGAACCGGCTGCTGCCCGCGGGATTTTCCACCATGGCGGGATATCGGTGCGGCGGTCTGTCGGCGAAGGTCATTCTTGTTCGATTCATTCCCTGTTGCAACAAAGGCTCCACTGCGGCCCTCTGTCCTGTCAAGAAAATTTCTGCGTGGCACAGTTTGTTAAGATATTTACCATGAGATGAGGTGCCGGCGGGGCGGACGTGCCTGCGATGCGGGCGGAAGCGAGGAGGCGAAGGCGGTTGTCCACGATCGAGGAACTGATGAGGTCGGCGCTGCCGGACCTGACCCGGGCCGAGCGCCAGCTGGCCACCCATATCCTGCGCCAGTATCCGGTGGCGGCGCTCGGCTCGATCACCGCGCTGGCCAAGGCGGCGGATGTCTCGACGCCGACTGTCGTCCGGCTGGTGCAGAAGCTGGGGTTCAAGGGCTACCCCGACTTTCAGGCCGGTCTGCGCGGCGAGGTCGAGGCGATGCTGATGTCCCCGCTCGCCAAGCATGAGCGGTGGGCGGGCGGCGTGCCCGACACGCACATCCTCAACCGTTTCGCCGATGCGGTGGTGGCCAATCTCGAGGCGACGCTGGGCCAGATCGACCATGCCGAATTCGACGCCGCCGCGCGCCTGCTCGCCGATCCCGGGCGGCGGGTCTTCGTCCTCGGCGGCCGGATCACCCACGCGCTGGCCGACTATTTCGTCACCATGATGAAGGTGACCCGTCCCGAGGTCATGCTCATGTCCGACATGTCGAGCACCTGGCCGCCGGCCCTCCTCGACATGGGCAAGGGCGACATCCTCCTGCTCTTCGACATCCGCCGCTACGAGAACACCGTGCTGCAGGTGGCCGAGATGGCGGTCGAGCAGGGGGTGGAGGTGGTGCTGATGACCGACCGCTGGATCTCGCCCGCCGCGGTCCATGCCCGCCACACCTTTTCCTGCCAGATCGAGGTGCCGTCGGCGTGGGACTCGACGGTGGCCATGCTGGTGCTGCTCGAGACCCTGATCTCGGCCGTCCAGAGCCTCACATGGGAACAGACCGAAGAGCGGATGAAGCGCCTCGAAGAGCTTTACGCCCGCTCGCGGGTCTTCCGCCGCCACCGCTGAGACGGGCGGCGCGCCGCCTCACCTCAGCCTGTGGACATGGGCGCTCTGCACCAGGCCGAAGGCCGCCATCAGCACCAGCATGGCCGAGCCGCCGTAGCTCACCAGCGGCAGCGGCACGCCCACGACCGGCGCCATCCCCATCACCATCGACAGGTTGACGGCCAGGTAGAAGAAGAAGTTGGCCGCGATCCCGAGGATCAGGAGCGACGAGAACCGGTCCTTGTTCTGCAGCGCCGAGGCCACGCAGAAGGCGATCACCAGCGCATAGAGCACCAGAAGCGAGGCCGCACCGACGAAGCCGAACTCTTCGGCGAGGGTGTTGAAGATGAAGTCTGTGTGCTTTTCGGGCAGGAAGTTCAGCCGGCTCTGGGTGCCCTGCATGAAGCCCTTGCCCCCCCAGCCGCCCGAGCCGAGCGCGATCTTGGCCTGGATGATGTTGTAGCCCGCGCCCAGCGGATCGGCCGTCGGATCGAAGAACGTGTCGATCCGGCGATACTGGTAATCGTGCAGGAACTGCCAGGGCGTCCCGCGCAGGGTGAAGACCGAGAAGATCGCCCCGGCGCCCATGGCGGCGATGATCCCGAAATACCACAGGCTCACCCCGGCCAGGAACATGACCGCCGCACCCACCATCAGCAGCAGCAGCGCCGTCCCGAGGTTCGGCTGGATCACCACCAGCGCGGTCGGCACCAGGATCATCAGCGCCGGGATCAGCACCCAGAGCGGACGCGAGACCTTCCGGGGGTCCAGCCAGTCGTAGTAGGCGGCCAGCATCATCACCAGCGTGACCTTGGCCATCTCCGACGGCTGGAGCACGAGCGGCCCCAGCGCGATCCACCTCTGCGCCCCCATGCCGACGGTGCCGAACATCTCGACCACCACCAGCAGGGCCAGCGAGACGAGATAGGCCAGCCCCGCCACGTTGCGCCAGAACCAGATCGGCACGAAGGCGATCACGAACATCAGCACGAGGCCCACCGCGAACCGCTTCATCTGCGGCGCGGCCCATGTGTCGATGTTCCCGCCCGCCACCGAGGTCAGCATGAGCCAGCCCACCGAGGCGGTGGCCGTGACCAGCAGCACCAGCGCCCAGTTGACATGCAGCACCTTCGACAGCCCGGTGGGCGCGGTCTTGACGCGGTATTCGAGGAAACTCATGGCGGCCTCAGGCTCGCGAACGGGCGGTGGCTTCGGGTTCGATCTTGCGCAGCGGCAGGCTCGTGAGCAGCGTCTCGATCCGGGCACGCTGGCTCTCGGGATAGGCCGAGAGCGGGGGCAGGGGACCGGGGGTCAGGCAGCGGAGGACCACGTCGCGCACGATCGGCCCCGCGACGGACGAGCCGCCGCCGCCATGCTCGACCACCACGGCCACCGCGACGCGCGGCGCATCGTAGGGGGCAAAGCCCACGAAGAGCGCATGGTCCCGCCGGTTCCAGGGCAGCTGGTCGTTCGAGATCACACCCCGCGCCCGCTCGGCCGCCGAGATGTTGCGCACCTGGCTCGTGCCCGACTTGCCGGCCAGCACGAGCGTCGGGTCCACCACGCGGGTCGAATAGCCCGTCCCGCGCCGGTCGTTGATCACGGAATGCATCCCCTGCCGCACCGCGCGCAGCTGCGAGACGCTCACCTCCAGGGGCGGCGCCTCGGCCACCGCCAGTTCGGCATCCCCCACGGACCGCACGAGGCGCGGCCGGATCGCCCGCCCGCTCGCGATCCGGGCGGTCATCACCGCCAGCTGAAGCGGCGAGGCCAGCACATAGCCCTGCCCGATCGAGGCGTTGATCGTGTCGCCGATCCGCCACTCCTGCTCGTAGCGTTGCCGCTTCCAGGCCTTGTCGGGCATGATGCCTTCGGTGATGGCCGACATGGGCAGGTCGTGGCGCATCCCGAGGCCCAGCCTGCGGCCCATCTCGGCGATCTTGTCGATGCCGACCCGCTGGGCGATGTCGTAGTAATAGACGTCGCAGCTTTCCGACAGCGACCGCGAGAGCGACACCATCCCGTGCCCGCCGCGCTTCCAGCAGTGAAAGCGCCGCCCGCCGGTCTCGTAATGGCCGGGGCAATAGACCGATGTGTCCGCGTTGATGACCCCCGCCTCGAGGGCGGCGAGCGCCGTCACCATCTTGAAGGTGGAGCCGGGCGGATAGGCGCCCTGCACCGCCTTGTTGGCCAGCGGCCGGTGGTCGTTCTCGGTCAGCGCGGAATAGTCCTTGTAGGAGATGCCGCGCACGAAGAGGTTCGGATCGAACGAGGGCGACGAGCAGATGGCGAGGATGTCGCCCGTCGTCACGTCGATGGCCACCGCGGCCGCACTTTCGCTGCCCAGACGCGCCTGCACGAAATCCTGGATCTCGGCGTCGATCGTCAGGCGGATGTCGTCGCCCGCCTCGCCCTCGATCCGGTCGATCTCGCGCATCATGCGGCCGAAGGCGTTGACCTCGATGCGCTTGGTGCCGGCCTTGCCGCGCAGCGTGCCCTCCATCCAGGTCTCGACGCCGATCTTGCCGATCTGGAACTCGGGGATCTTCAGCAGCGGGTCGGGGTCCTCGATCCGGGCGAGATCGCTCTCGCTTACCGGGCCCACATAGCCCACCACATGCGCGAAATCGGTGTCGAGCGGATAGGCGCGGCTGAGACCCACCTCGGGTGTCACGCCCGGCAGCGAGGGCGCGTTGATCGCGACCTTCGACAGATCCTGCCAGGCCATCCGGTCGGCCACGATGATCGGCACGAAGGGGCTGTGCCGCTTCGCCTCGGCCAGCACACGTTCGATGTCGGGCTCGGTCAGGGGGATCACGCCGGCCAGGCGGCGCAGGACCGCCTCGACGTCGCCCGCATCCTCGCGGGTGATGACGACGCGGTAGTTCTGCTCGTTCCCCGCGATCAGGCGGCCGTTGCGGTCGAAGATCTGCCCGCGCGTGGGCGGGATCAGGCGGATGTTGATCCGGTTCTCCTCGGCCAGAAGCTTGAACTCGTCGGCCTGGTCCACCTGAAGATAGCGCATCCTTGCGCCCAGCACCGCGAACATGGCGGTCATCGCACCGCCCATGAAAAGCGCGCGGCGGTTCACCTTGCGGGCGCTGTCCTCGGAATCGCGGGCGGATCGTCTCACATGCGTCTCCCGAAAGCATCGAGCTCGCCCGTGGCGGGCTTGCGCAGGTCCAAGAGCAGCCAGCAGCAGCCGACGATCAGAGGATAGCAGAGGATCGTGGTCGCCGTCTGCTGCAGATGCTGGCCGAGGGCCGGCTGGGGCAGGAAGGCCAGCGCCGCCACCGTCCGTTCGGCAAAGCGCAGCGCGAGCATGATGCCCGAGACGAGCAGCCACTCGACGGGAAAGCTCAGCTCGCGCGTGAGGGCGGCCCGCGTGCGCAGGAACTCGGTCGCGATCAGGACCAGGGCTGCCCAGAGGCCGGGGGGCCGCATCAAGAGCAGATCCTCGAGCAGCAGGACCACCGCCAGCAGCAACGCGGGCAGATAGTCGGGCCGCCGCATGACCCAGGCGAGGATCAGGCAGAGCAGGAGGTCCGGCCCCGGCCAGGCGCCCGCCTCGAAGCCGAGCGGCAGCAGGCGCAGCATCACGAGAAAGGCCGCGATGCCGACGAAGACCGTGGGATAGAGCCAGACGCGGCGGCGGATGCCCTCAGCCATCGGCGCCCTCCGCCGTGGCGGCCACGGGCAGATCGGCCGGAGGGGCGGGCGGCTGCGCCACGAGGCCGCCGGGGTCGCTGATCGGCTCAAGCTCGTGGCTGCGCAGGACGCGCAGGAACTCGAGCCGCCCGTAATCGGCCGCGAGGCGCACCCGCAGCCGCCGGTCCGGCCCCTGCGCGACCTGACCCACGAGAAGATCGGCCGGAAAGACCCCGCCATCGCCCGAAGTGACGACCCGGTCTCCGGGGCGCACCAGATCCGGCTTGTCGAGGAACTCGAGCGGCGGAGAGGGCGAGTTGTCACCTGTCAACAGCGCGCGCTGGCCGGAAGGCTGCACCGTCACCGGGATGCGGCTGTTCGTGTCGCTGAGCAGGATCACCCGGCTGGTCGTGCGGCCCACGCCCGAGATCCGCCCCACCAGCCCGATCCCGTCCATCGTGGCCCAGCCGTCGCGGATGCCGTCGCGCGCGCCCACGTTCAAGAGCACCGACTGCCGGAAGGGCGAGCCGGAATCGGCCAGCACCACGCCCGTGACATGGGTGAGCTTCGGGTCGAGCCGCACCTGATTGAGGTCGAGAAGCCGGGCGTTCTTCTGCTCCAGCTGGAGGGCCGCCTCCTTCCAGGCCTTCATCTGCTGAAGCTCGCGCCGAAGCTCCTGATTCTGTTCGTAGATCCTGGTGTAGGACTGGAAGTTCTCGACCATGCCCGCGACTTTGGTCATCGGCGTCATGAGCCATTCGAACGAGGGCACCACGCGGTCGATCAGGGCGGCGCGGAACTGCTCGACCCGCGGGCTGTCGATCCGCCAGATCAGGAAGATCCCGAGCAGCAGCAGAACCAGCCCGCCGACAAGGATGCGGCGGAGCGGACGGCTGAAATCCTCCGGTCTGGTCCGGTCGCGGGCCACGGTTGTCCCTCGTCAGAAGCCGACGCGCCGTCAGCTTTCGTAGTCGATCACATGCCGAAGCTGCTTTTCATATTCCAGCGCCTTGCCGGTGCCGAGCGCCACACAATTCAGCGACTCGTTGGCCACCGAGATCGAAAGCCCGGTCTGTTCGCGCAGCGCAAGATCGAGATCGCCCAGAAGCGCGCCGCCCCCTGTCAGCATCACACCGCGGTCCACGATGTCGGCGGCGAGGTCCGGGGGCGTCGCCTCCAGCGCCTGCATCACCGCGTCGCAGATCTGCTGCACGGGTTCGGCCAGCGCCTCGGCCACCTGCGCCTGATTGATCTCGGTCTCTTTCGGGACGCCGTTCAGCAGGTCACGGCCGCGGATCGTCATCGACTGGCCGCGCCCGTCGTCGGGCATCCGGGCGGTGCCGATCGAGGTCTTGATCCGCTCGGCGGTCGATTCCCCGATCAGCAGGTTCTGGTGGCGGCGGAGGTAGGCGATGATGGCATCGTCCATCCGGTCGCCACCCACCCGCACCGAGCGGGCATAGACGATGTCGCCCAGGCTGAGGACGGCCACCTCGGTCGTGCCGCCACCCACATCCACCACCATGTTGCCGGTGGGATCGGTGATCGGCATGCCCGCGCCGATGGCCGCCGCGATGGGCTCGGCGATCAGCCCCGCGCGCCGGGCGCCCGCCGACAGGACCGACTGGCGGATCGCCCGCTTTTCCACCGGGGTCGCGCCGTGGGGCACGCAGACGATGATCTTCGGCTTGGAGAAGGTCGTGCGCTTGTGCACCTTGCGGATGAAATGCTTGATCATTTCCTCGGCGGTGTCGAAGTCGGCGATCACCCCCTCGCGCATGGGCCGGATGGCCTCGATCGAGCCCGGCGTCCGGCCCAGCATTAGCTTGGCATCCTCGCCCACCGCAAGGACCTGCTTCTTGCCGTCCTTGACGTGGTAGGCCACCACCGAGGGTTCGCTCAGCACGATCCCCTTGCCACGGACATAGACCAGCGTGTTCGCGGTGCCGAGGTCGATGGCCATGTCTGACGAGAAGAGGCCGGTGAGAAACGACATGCTCTGCTGATCCTGTCCTGAAAGAAGGAAACCGCCCGCGACTCTCGGCGAGGCAGGCGCCCTGCTTATAGGAAGCGGGCGGCGAGAGGGGAAGGGCCCTGTCGGGCCGGGCCGGCGTCAATCCGCGCGCGGGCCGGGGCGGGAAGGGCCGTTGTGGGTCTGAGGGGGCCGTCGTCACCCCTCATGCCCGTCGTCTCGGCCGAGTAGAAACTGGCCATGATGCGGGAAAATGCTGGCGTTCGGCAGCGCCCGGCCGCCCGCCCTTTGACCCGGCGCGGGCATGGCTTAGGTTGCGGGCGGTTGTAACGACGGGGACTTCGATTGATCCGCTCTGCCACCTCGGGGCCGCAGCCCCGGAACCTCTCTCTCGATGCTCTCAAGATCGTGATGGCCATGATGGTCGTGGGGCTTCATGCGGGCTTCCTGCGCGATGTCCATCCGGGCCTGTCGCACTTCTTCACCAACGGCCTCTTCCGGATCGCCGTCCCCACCTTCCTCGTGATCAACGGCTATTTCCTCGAGCGTCAGCTCGATCAGGGGGTCGGGGCCTGGGTCCGGCGCGTGGCGCTGCTTTACGGGCTCTGGATGGCGATCTACGCGCCGCTCTGGCTGCCGGGGGCGCTGGCGGTGCCGTCCTTCGGCCGCGAGGTGCTGCTCTTTGGCTACTATCACCTCTGGTATCTGCTGGCGCTGCTCCTTGGCGGGCTGCTGGTGGCGGCGCTGCGGCCGGCAGGCGAGAGGGTGCTCGTTGCGGTCGGGGCGCTGACCTTTGCCGCGGGCGTCGGGATCCAGTATGCGGGCAATCTGCATCTTTTCGACGGGCCGCTCGATCAGAGCCTGAACCGGGTGCAGACCTACCGCAACTTTCTCTTCATGGGCTTGCCGTTTCTCATCTGCGGCGTGCTTGTCGCGCGGCACGAGGGGCGGCTCGCGCGGCTTGGCTCGGGCCGGATGCTGGCGTTGGCGCTGGGGCTGCTGGCGGCGGAATGGTCGGCGAACATGATCTGGAACCGCGACGATCCGGTGTTCGAGATCTTTGTCTCTCTGGCCATCGTCTGCCCGGTCCTGTTCCTGACCGTGAAGGGCTGGCAGCTGCGGGGGACGAGCCGCTCTATCGGGCAGCTTGCGACGGCGCTTTACCTTGTGCATGTCGCGGTCCTGCACGTCACCTACGACGTCGAGATGGGCGATACGCTGCGGACGCTGATCGGGCTGGCGGCCGCGTCGCTCGTCGCGGTGCCGGTCGTTCTTGCGGCGCGCAGGGTGCCGCTGCTCTAGCCGGTGCGAGGCCCCGCCATTCGCGCTTCGTGAATGGCGGGGCGCCCATGCCCGTGTCAGGCGTGCGAGCTGTAGTGGACATCCTTCATGTCGGCGCCCGGTGCCGATTTCTGGCGCCGGTGGATCAGCCGGTTCAGCGCGTTCACATAGGCCTTGACGCTCGCCACCACCGTATCGGTGTCGGCGGCCTGGCCGGTCGCGATCTTGCCGTCTTCTTCCAGCCGGACCGAGACCGTGGCCTGCGCGTCGGTGCCTTCCGTCACCGCATGGACCTGATAGAGATGCAGCCGTGCGTGATGCGGATAGAGCATCTTGACCGCGTTGAAGGCCGCATCCACCGGGCCGTCGCCGGTTGCGTCGATGGAATGATCGACCCCCTCGACCGAGAGGGTCATCTCGGCCTCCTGCGGGCCGTCGGTGCCGCAGACCACGCGCAGGCGCTTGAGTTGCAGGACGTCATGTTCGGCCGAGGTGGCCTGATCCTGGATCAGCGCCACGATGTCGTCGTCGAACACTTCCTTCTTGCGGTCGGCCAGTGCCTTGAAGCGCACGAAGACGTCGTTGAGCTGGTTCTCGCCCAGATCATACCCCAGATCCTTGAGCTTGGCGCGCAGGGCCGCCCGGCCGGAATGCTTGCCCATCACCAGCGAGGTGTCCGCCAGACCCACATCGGCGGGGCGCATGATCTCGAAGGTCTGGGCGTTCTTCAGCATCCCGTCCTGATGGATGCCGGATTCGTGCGCGAATGCGTTCTTGCCGACGATGGCCTTGTTGAACTGCACCGGGAAGCCCGAGACGGTGGCGACCTTGCGGCTGATGTTCATGATCCGCGTCGTGTCGATGCCGGTGCGGTAGGGCATGATGTCGTTGCGCACCTTCAGCGCCATCACCACCTCTTCGAGCGCGGTGTTGCCCGCGCGCTCGCCGAGGCCGTTGATCGTGCATTCGATCTGCCGCGCGCCGGCCTCGACGGCGGCCAGCGCATTCGCGGTCGCCATGCCCAGATCGTTGTGGCAGTGCGTGGCGAAGATGACCGTGTCCGCGCCCGGCACCCGCTCCAGCAGCATGCGGATCAGGTCGGCGCTTTCGCGCGGCGCGGTATAGCCCACCGTGTCGGGGATGTTGATCGTGGTGGCGCCCGCCTTGATCGCGATCTCGACCACGCGGCAGAGATAGTCATGCTCGGTCCGCGTGGCATCCATCGGCGACCACTGGATGTTGTCGCAGAGGTTCCGGGCGTGGCTCACCGTGTCGTGGATCCGCTCGGCCATCTGGTCCATGTCGAGGTTCGGGATCGCGCGGTGCAGCGGCGAGGTGCCGATGAAGGTGTGGATGCGCGGGGACCGGGCGTGGCGCACCGCTTCCCAGCAGCGGTCGATGTCCTTGTAGTTCGCCCGCGCGAGGCCGCAGATCGTGGAGTTCTTCGCCTGTTTCGCGATGGCCGAAACCGCCTCGAAATCGCCTTCGGAGGCGATGGGGAAGCCCGCCTCGATGATGTCCACGCCCATCTCGTCGAGCAGCGCCGCGATCTCGAGCTTTTCGTCGTGGGTCATGGTCGCGCCGGGGGACTGTTCCCCATCGCGCAGGGTGGTGTCGAAAATCAGGACGCGGTCCTGCTCGGAGGCGGTCTTGGTCGTGTCGGTCATGTGAATTCTCTCGTTGTCCTCAGCTTCGGTCCCGGGCGCTGGTCACCTCCGAGCGGTCGCGCCCAAGGGCACGCTCAGAGGCAGCTAAGGAGAAGAAGCGCACGGGTGGCCATCGCCCGGAGGGGCGGGGCAATAGTGATCGCAATGGAGCGGTCCCGTGTCATGGCGCGGATATTACGGAGGACGGCGCAAAAGGGAAGCGGGAAAATGACCCTGCGTCCGGTGATCGGGGTCGCGCCTTCGGTCCAGAGGGTCTCGCGGCGACCCATGCCTGGAACGCAAGGCTGCCATGCGAAAATTGCCCGCGCGGGCAGGTCGCAGCCCCTGTCAGGCCCGAATTGATGCAGCGCAACCCCCGCAGGTCTCCGGGGGCGTAAACCTCTCCCTGTGAGAGACATGAACGGCTTGCAGCGCAGAAAGGACGACTGAGATGCTTGCGAAACTCCCGATGATCGGCCTTGCCGCGGGGTTCGCCGCGGCCCTTGCCGCGCCCGCCGCCCTTGCGGCCCATTACGAGATCGCCATGGTGCACAATGGCTCGACCGGAGCCAAGGCCTTCGAGCCCGCCTTCATCCAGGCCCGCGTCGGCGACACCGTCACCTTCGTGCCCGTGGACAAGGGCTTCAACGCCGAGATCATCCCCGGAATGCTGCCGCTGGGCGCGCGCGGCTTCAGGGGCGGCATGAACGAGCCCGTGACGATCACCCTGACGCAGGAAGGCGTCTGGGGCGTCAAGAGCATGCCCTACTACGGGATGGGGATGGTGGCGGTGATCCAGGTCGGATCGCCCGTCAATCTCGACGAGGCCATGTCGATCCCGCAACCGGCGCGGGCGCAGGCGCGGCTGGAGCCGATCTTCGCGCAGGTGCTGCAGAACTACGAGGCCAACTGATCCTGCGCCACCGCAGGCAGGGCCCGGCCCCTCTGGCCGGGCCGTTCGCTTGCGCGGCCTCAGGGAATGTCGCGGACCAGCCGGAAGCCGAGGAAGTCGGGCGGGATGCCCGCCGCGCAGCCGCCCGATCGCGCGTCGCGGATGAAATCGACCATGAAGGCCCGGTGCTTGCCCTGCGCGACGCGCACCCCGCAGAACCGCTCGGACGCGATCTGCTCGCCCGTGGGCGACAGCGAGATCTTCTCGTCGCAACTCGTCGTCCATTCCCAGACGTTGCCGGCCAGATCCCGCAGCCCGAGGCTGTTCAGGCCGAAGTGCCCCGAAGGGCGCGGCACGAGATCGGCGTTGCCCCGCCGGTCCACCTCCGAGCGGTAGCTGGCCAGCCAGCGGTCGGACGGGTTCTCGCCTTCGGCGCCGAGAGCGCCGTCAAAGCCCCGCTCGGCCGCGGCGCGCAGCCATTCGGCGTCCGAGGGCAGGCGCCACTCCTGTCCGGTCCGCTCGGACAGCCAGCCAGCATAGGCGGTGGCGTCCGACCAGTTCACGCCGGTCTGCGGCAGGTGGGCGCCGGGCGTCCGTGTGGCGGCCTTGCAGGCGCCCTCGGCCACGCAGCGCGCGTAATCCTCCTGCGTCACCTGGCCGGCCATGATGTCGAAGCCCCGCATCTCGATACGGGTGGGCGGCGGGTCGATCCGCCGCGTGCCGATCCGGTATTCGGCCGACGACCGATAGAGCGCGGGTCCGGGCGGAATAGAGACGGTCTCGGGCGGGGGCAGCCGTGGCTCGGAGGGGGCAAGGCCGAAGCCTCCGAGGGCGGCGAGGGCCAGCAGGCCCGAGGCGAGGGCGGCGCGCAACATGGCACGGGTTCCTGTTCGAGAACGGCTCCGGGCCGGCGGCCGACTGTCCGGCGTGGTCATGCGGGCCCCGAGCAAGGCAAGGGTCGGCGCCTCACGCGGCGGGACGCACATCGGCCGAAGCGGTGCCGGTGCCGCGGAAGGGCCGGAGCGGGACCACGGGGCAGGCGCCCCTTGTCCCGGGAGGGGATCGGCCGGTGGGTGCCGGCCGATCCGGGGCCGGGTCAGCCGGTGAGGCCGACCGGCGCCACGACCTGTTCCATCAGGTCATTGTCCCACTCGCCCTCGACGAGGACGTGCGCGGTGGCGCCCTTGTGGACCGCCTCGATCAGGTTGTGGTTGACGTAGGCATAGACGCCCGGCTGCAGGAACTTGTAGAGCGCGGCGCCGGCCGAGCCGCCGCGGATGAACCAGGTCTCGAGGTCGCGCTCGGGCGTGTTGTGGAACTTGCCGGTTTCCCAGACGAGATCGCCGTGCCCGCCGATGAGGTGCGGGCGCGAGTCGCGGTTGGGCTGGCTGTGGACGAAGAGGACATTCTCGCCCACCTTGGCCTTCAGCGCGCCCTCGCCGGTCAGGGCGCCCACCGCGCCGTTGAAGACGACGTGGCTGGGGATCAGCGTGTCCATCACCGCGACCATGTCCTCGTAGCCCTCGGACGGGTCGGAGAAGCGCATGTAGGTGCCGTCCTCGTCCTTCGGGAGGTAGTGGTCGCTCTCGCCGATGTAATAGACGGTGTCATAGCGCACCGGCTTGCCCTCGTGGTCCTTCAGGCCGTCGCGCGGCAGCACCATGATGCAGCCCGCCATGCCCGAGACGACGTGCCAGGGGATCATCGGGCCGCCGGGGGCGCAGTGATAGACGAAGGTGCCCGCGCGGGTGGCCTTGAACCGCAGGACGACCTTTTCGCCCGGATTGATGAGGGTGAGCCCGCCGCCTCCCAGCGCGCCGGTAGCGGCGTGGAAGTCGATGTTGTGGGGCATGGTGTTTTCGGGCGGGTTGATCAGGGTGAGTTCGACATAGTCGCCCTCATGCACGATCATCAGCGGGCCGGGGATCGAGCCGTCGAAGGTCATCGCCTGCATGTAGGCGTCCTCGTCGAGCTGCACTTCCTTCTCGATGATCCGCATCTCGAATTCGTTGATGACGGGGCCGGAGGCGGCCACCTGCTCGTGTGCATGCGCGAAGGGCGGAGGCACGAGCGTGTGCTTCACGCGGGGCAGGTCGCTGAGATCGACGGAGGCTGCACTGGCGATCTGGGCGGGAGCTTCCTCGGCGCCTGCCGTCCGTATCACGAGCGGCGCTGACGCGAGCGCGGCGGCTCCTACAAGGGCGGCGCGGCGGGTAAACATCGGGTTCTCTCCTTCGATGGATGATGCCTATGACCCGATCGGTAGATCCTCTGGAGAGGCCGGAGTTTGCGGTTGCGCAACAAGCGCCGGCAGCGGCCGGAGGCTGGTCACAAATGTCGCACCCTGTGAAACAAGGGCCCTGCGCCGCACGGCGCGCCAATGGCGGCCGCCTTTCTGCGGCGCCACGGGTGCCGCGGGCCTGGTGCGGCCGGTGGCGGGTGCGAGGTCAGTTGGCCGGAACGGACTCGGCGGGCGGAGTGGCATCCTCGACCGGGGCAGGGGCCTCGGCCGCCTCTTCGGTGGCGGGCTCGGCGAGGATGCCGTCCTTCCACTCGCCCGCGCTCTCCTGGCCCGTGGCGTAACGCATCACGCCCTGACCCTGGCGCTTGCCGGCGCGGAAGGTGCCCTCGTAGATGTCGCCGTTGGCGTAGGTCGCGACACCTTCGCCGTCGATCTCGCCCGCCTTCCAGCCGCCCTTGTAGCGGAAGCCGTCGGCCATCACGATCTCGCCCTCGCCCTCGCGCTGGCCGCGGACGAACTGGCCGGTGTAGATCGTGCCGTCGGCGTAGGTCGCGACGCCCTGGCCGTGACGCTGGCCCTCGTGCCAGTCGCCCTCGTAGCGGTAGCCGTCGGGATAGGTCATCACCCCGCGGCCGTGGTTCTTCGCGGCGCGGAACTCGCCCTCATAGACGAGGCCGTTGGCGTAGGTGGCCGTGCCGCGCCCCTCGATCACGCCGGCCTTCCAGTCGCCCTCGTAGGTCGAGCCGTCGGGATAGGTGATCTTGCCGCGCCCCTCGGGCTGGTCCTCGTGGAACTGGCCGACATAGACCGAACCGTCGGGATAGGTCACGCGGCCCTGGCCCTCGATCCGGCCGTCCACCCAGTTGCCTTCATAGACATAGCCGTCGGAGCCGCGGAAGGTGCCCTGCCCGTGGCGGCGGTCGGCGTGGAACGCGCCTTCGTAGATGTCGCCGTTCCGGTGGGTGACGCGGCCGGTGCCTTCGCGCTGGCCGTCCTTCAATTCGCCCTCATAGACGTCGCCGTTGGGCTGGGTGAGCTTGCCCGTGCCGTTGATCTGGCCGTTCTGCCAGGCGCCGACATAGATCAGCCCGTCCGGCATCGTCAGCGTGCCCTGACCCTGACGCTGGCCCTTCACCAGATCGCCTTCATAGACCGCGCCGTCGGGGTAGGTGATCCGGCCGCGGCCCTCCTTGACCCCCTCGACCCAGTCGCCCTCGTAGCGGTAGCCGCCCGGATTCTCCATCGCGCCGCGGCCATGATGCACGGCGTTGCGGAACTCTCCGCGATAGACCGAGCCGTTGGCGTAGCGGGCCGTGCCCTCGCCGGTCATCTGGCCGCCGGACCACTGGCCCTCGTAGGTGCCGCCGTCCGAGAAGGTGATCTTGCCCTGACCCTCGGGCTTGCCCGCGGCAAAGCTGCCCTCGTAGATCGAGCCGTTGGGAAAGCGCGCGCGGCCCTGGCCGCTGATCTCGCCATCGACCCACTCGCCGGTGTATTCGTAGCCGTTCGGCAGACGGTAGGTGCCGGTCCCGTGCTGGAGGCCGTTGCGGAAGGTGCCCTCATAGACCGAGCCGTCGTCATATTGCTTGGTCGTGACCGGGCCCGGCTCCTGCGCCGGGGCTGGCGCAGCCCCCAGCGTGGCTCCGATGGCCACAGCGATCAGACCGCCCCCGAGGACCTGCCCGATCCGTTCCTTCGTCTTCCGCATCCGCTCTTGCCCCGTTCGCCGACTGTCCTGCATGCTGGCTTCAAGCTGGCCGGGGGCAGAGCCTAGTGGCTGCCCCCCCGGCTGACAAGCGCCTCGGCCGCTATCGCCTTTCCCTTGCCCGGCAGTCTGCTAGAAGACAAGCCAAACCCGCGTGAGCCGGGATCGCAGACGGACCAGGGACCATGACAGAACGTTTCCGCCTCACCCTCGCGCAGCTCAACCCGACGGTGGGCGATCTTGCCGGCAACGTGGCGCTGGCCCGCAAGGCGTGGGAGGCCGCGCGCGCCGCGGGTTCCGACATGGTGGCGCTGACCGAGATGTTCGTCACCGGCTACCAGACGCAGGATCTGGTGATGCGGCGGGCCTTCGTGCGGGATGCGATGGCGGCGATCGAGCGGCTGGCGGCCGACTGCGCCGAGGGGCCCGCCATCGGGATCGGCGGCCCCTGTCTCGAGGGCGACCGGCTGATGAACGGCTACTGGCTGCTCGAGGGCGGGCGCGTCACCGCCACGGTCTTCAAGCATCACCTTCCGAACGGGGAGGTCTTCGACGAGAAGCGGCTGTTCTCCTCGGGCGAGGTTCACGGGCCCTGCCGGGTGGGGCCGCTGCGCATCGGCATCCCGATCTGCGAGGACAGCTGGCATCCCGACGTCTGCGAGACGCTGGCCGAGACCGGGGCCGAGATCCTGCTGGTGCCCAACGGCTCGCCCTATCACCGCGAGAAGCTCGACGTGCGGGTGAATCTGATGGTGACGCGGGTGGTCGAGACCGGCCTGCCGCTCGTCTATCTCAACATGGTGGGCGGGCAGGACGATCAGGTGTTCGACGGGGCCTCCTTCGTGCTGAACCCGCACGGCCGGTTGATGGCACAGCTTCCCGCCTTCGAGGAGGCGCTGGTCCATGTCGATTTCGAGGCGACGAACGAGGGCTGGCGCGCGCTGCCCGCGCCGATCGTGGCCCAGCCCGACCTGTGGGAGGCCGACTATCACGCGATGGTGGTGGGCTTGCGGGACTACCTGGGCAAGAGCGGCTTTTCGCGCGCGCTGCTGGGCCTGTCGGGCGGGATCGACTCGGCGCTGGTGGCGGCGATCGCGGCGGATGCGCTCGGCCCCGAGGCGGTGCGCTGCGTGATGCTGCCCTCGCGCTACACGTCGCGCCATTCGCTCGAGGATGCGGCGGCGGTGGCCCGTGCCCTGGGCTGCCGGCTCGACGAGGTGGGGATCGAGGGGCCGCAGGAAGCGGTGGGGGCGGCGCTCGGCCCGCTGTTCGAGGGCACCGCGTCGGGGATCACCGAGGAAAACATCCAGAGCCGCCTGCGCGGGCTGCTGCTGATGGCGCTGTCGAACAAGTTCGGCGAGATGCTGCTGACCACCGGCAACAAGTCCGAGGTGGCGGTGGGCTATTGCACGATCTACGGCGACATGAACGGGGGCTTCAACCCGATCAAGGATCTCTACAAGACCCGCGTCTTCCAGATGTGCCGCTGGCGCAACGCGCATCACCGGCCCTGGATGAAGGGACCTGCCGGCGAGGTGATCCCGCCGAGGGTGATCGACAAGCCCCCCTCGGCCGAGCTGCGCGAGGGCCAGAAGGACGAGGACAGCCTGCCGCCCTACGCCACGCTCGACGCGATCCTCGAGGGGCTGGTGGACCGCGAGGAGAGTGCGGCCGAACTTGTTGCCCGGGGCTTCGACCGCGAGACCGTGACGAAGGTCGAGCGGCTGATCTTTCTCAGCGAATGGAAGCGGTTCCAGTCCGCGCCCGGCACGCGCCTGACGCGGCGCGCCTTCTGGCTCGACCGCCGCTACCCGATGGTGAACCGCTGGCGGGACGAAAGCGCGAACTGACGGCCGGCGCCATCGCCGGCCAGCCGGAAGGTGCGTGTGGGTGGGGCGGGGCCTTTCGGAGGCCGGGCGGCGTTTGGCCGGGTCAAGGTTCTGCCGAGACTGGGGCGTCAGCGACGGGGCCGCCGGAGGCGGGGGCTTCGCGCCCCCGGCCCGGCCTGCGGCCGGGCTCCCCCGCGGGATATTTGGGCCAGAATGAAAGGCGCGTCAGACCGGGTGCGGGGCACAGGAGGGGAGCAGACGCTCGACATCCTCGGGGTGGCAGAGTTCGGTGGCCTCGGTGATGACGGCGGCGGCGGCGGCGGCGACGCCGTGGGCGAGGGCGGTCTCGGGCGGCGCGCCGCGGGCCAGTGCGAGGACGAAGGCGCCGACGAACGTGTCGCCGGCGCCGACCGCGCTGACCACCTCGACCGGCTCCGAGCGCGAGTGCCAGCGGCCGCGGGCGTCGGCAAGCACCGAGCCGTCGGCGCCACGGGCGATGATCACGCATCCGGCCACGCCGCGGGCCACGAGGGCCGAGGCGAAGTCCGCGGTCTCGGCCACGCTGTCCAGCGGGCGGCCGGCGAGGCTCGCCGCCTCGCCATCGTCCATCCGCAGGATGTCGAGATCCGGCACGCCCCCGGCCGCGAGATGGGCGAGGGGGGCGCCCGACGTGTCCACCAGCAGACGCGCGCGCTGGCCCAGAAGGTTCGACACGAGGGCCGGGAAATCGGCCGGAACCCCCGGCGGCAGCGAGCCCGAGAGGACCACCATGCCGCCCTTGGGCACGGCGCGGTCGATGCGGGCGAGGGCGGCCTCGACGCGGGCGGGGCTCCAGCGGGCGCCGGGCAGCATGAAGCGGAACTGCTGGCCGGTGCCGGTCTCGGTCACCGTCAGGCTCTCGCGCGTTTCGCCGGGGCCGGCGAAGGCCACGATCTCGATCCCGGCGGCCGCCACCAGCGCCGCAAGCCGCCCCCCCACATTGCCGCCGAGCGCCACGAAGGCGCTGCTCTGGCCGCCGAGGATGCGGATGGCGCGGCTGACGTTCAGCCCGCCGCCGCCCGGATCGACCCGTGGCTCGGTGCAGCGCAGCTTGATGCCGGGCAGCACCTGCGGCACGTCGGCGGCAAGGTCGATCGCCGGGTTCAGCGTCAACGTCAGGATGGGGATCATGGCTCGGTTCCCGTTTTGACCAGAGTGCCAGAGCCGCCCGCCGGGCACAATGCCGCGTTGCGGCGGCGTGGACGGGGCCGCGGGCCGGGAACCGGGGACGGGGCCCCCCGGTTGAGGGAGCGACCCGGAAGGAGGAATCCCATGCCCGTCAAGCTTGCCATCCTGTTCTACTCCACCTACGGCACGAACCACCGCATGGCGCAGATCGCCGAGGAAGCGGCGCGAGACACGGGGGCGGAGGTCCGCCTGCGGAAGTTCGCCGAGACCGCGCCCGACGCGGTCGTGAACGGGCAGGACGCCTGGAAGGCGCAGGTGGAGCGGATGGCGGACATTCCCGAGGCGAGCCCTCAGGACATGGAATGGGCCGACGCCTACCTCTTCTCGGCCCCGACGCGGTTCGGGCAGGCGCCCTCTCAGGTGCGGGCCTTCATCGACACGCTGGGCCCGCTCTGGGCGCAGGGCAAGCTCGCCGACAAGGCGGTGAGCGCGATGACCTCGGCGCAGAACCCGCACGGCGGGCAGGAGGCGACGATCCTTGGCCTCTACACCACCTTCCTGCACTGGGGATCGGTGATCGTGGGCCCCGGATATACCGACCCCGTCCTCTACAAGGCGGGCGGCAATCCCTACGGCTACAGCCACACGCAAGGCGCGGAGTTCGACGACACCGCCCGCGGTGCGATCGCGCATCAGGTGCGCCGGCTGGTCGCCATGACGGAAAGGCTCGGGGGCTGAGGCCTCTGGCGTGCGGAGGGCTCAGCCCTCCCGCCGCGCGAGCCTGTAGCTGCCTTCGGGAAGGTTCAGCGCCGCCGCAAGGTCGCGTACCTGCGCCATCGACAGGGTCAGCCGGATCACCTCGTCGCGGCGCGGATCGACCTGCTCGAGCGTCACCACATCCTCGAAGGCCGAGATGGTGACATCCTCCTGCAGGTAGGAACCGCCCTCGTCGATGAGGGTGATGACGGTCGCATCGAAATCGTGCTCGATGGTGAACATGAGGCGATGGTAGGCCAGCCGGCCGCGGACCTCAAGGGCCGCGCCGCAGGACCGGCGAGAGGCCGCACCTTTGCGTGACAGCCTCTTCCTCCCGCCCTCCGTTCTGCTAAGGTCCGCCCCGGAAAAGAGAGGGGTGAGGAATGCTGCGGTTCGCTTTTGCCGCCGTTCTACTGGTTCTGGCGGGCTGCGCCGCGCCGATGGGGCCGCAGGCGACGGGTGGTCTGCCCGCCTTCCAGTCGGCGCCCGATCCGGGGCCGTTCCTGACCGAGGGAGATGCGCAACGCGCCTTTCCGGGCGTGCTGGCCCGGGTCGAGCCCGTGGCGGAAGCCATCTGCCTCGAGCGCACGCGCGGCGTGCCGTGCGACTTCCAGATCACGGTGGATGCGCGGCCGGGCCTCGACCCCAACGCCTTCCAGACGCTCGACGCGCAGGGCCGGCCGGTGATCGGCCTCACGCTCTCGCTGATCAGCAGCGCGCGCAACGTGGACGAACTGGCCTTCGTGGTCGGCCATGAGGCCGCGCACCACATCCTCGGCCATATCCCGCGTCAGCGCGAGACGGCGCTGACGGGGGCGGTGCTGGCGGGGGTGCTGGCGCAGATGGGCGGGGCCGACGAGCAGACGATCCGCTCGGTGCAGGAGTTCGGCGCGAACGTCGGTGCGCGCAGCTATTCCAAGAATTTCGAGCTTGAGGCCGACGGTCTGGGCACCGAGATCGCGATCCGCGCGGGCTACGACCCGGTCCACGGCGCGCAGTTCTTCACCCGGCTGCCCGATCCAGGCGACCGCTTCCTCGGCAGCCATCCTCCGAACGCGCAGCGCATCGCCGTCGTCCGCCGGGCCGCCGAGAGCTTCGGATATGTCAGCGCCCGCTGACGCTTGATCTGCGTCATGGTGAGACAGGGGCCGAAGCCGGATGTTCGGCGCACAATCGTTCCTGAGGAGGATCGCATGATCGGTTATGTCGAGGCGCCGCGGGCCTGGTCGCTTACGCGGGGCATGGCGCGGGTGGCGGGAGTGAACCTGCCCGACGCGGTGATCGAGGGCTGGCTGAGCCGGGCCGAACTCGCCGAGATGGTGGACCGCTGCCAGAGCTGCAGCGCCTCGGAGGCCTGCACCGGCTGGCTGTCGCATTCCGGGCGCTCCACCGTGCTTCCGGCCTTCTGCCGCAACAAGGCCGAGATCGAGGCGCTGGCCTCGTGAGGCGGCCGTGCGGCAGGGAACATCCCCTGCCGCCGGTCGTTCCCTCTGGAACGGTTGCCCCCATCGGCGGCCCTGAAGGAGGAGTTTCCATGACGCACCCCGCCACCAGCTCGAGCAGCATGGTCTCGAGCGCCGACGTGAACGGAACCGCCGTCTACAGCCCCAACGGCGAGCATCTGGGCCATATCGACCATCTGATGATCGACAAGGAGTCGGGTGTGATCGCCTATGCCGTCATGGGCTTCGGTGGCTTTCTCGGGATGGCCGAGGACCATCATCCGATCCCCTGGAAAAAGCTGAACTACGATCCGTCGCTGGGCGGCTTCGTGACGGACATCACCCGCGAGCAGCTCGAGGGCGCGCCCCCGCGCGACGAGAACTGGCGCGACGACCGCAACTGGGGGGCTGCGACCTACAATTATTACGGCATCCCGCCCTACTGGATGTAGGCGCCCATCTGCAGCCGGCGGGGCGACCCGCCGGCCGTCCGGCCGGCCCGGCGATCACCCGAGATCGGGCGCGATGGGCACCAGAAGGCGCCCGCGCACCTGACCCGCAAGGAACTTCGGCGCCGTGTCGATCACCTCGGAGAAGGGCAACTCCACCGTCAGCGCCTCAAGCTTCTCGCGGTCCATCTCGGCGGCCAGCCGCCGCCAGGCCTCGCGTCGCCGCTCCTGCGGGCACATCACGCTGTCCACTCCGACAAGGCTGACCCCGCGCAGGATGAAGGGCGCCACGTTCGCCGGCAGATCGAGGCCCGCGGCCAGCCCGCAGGCGGCGACCGTGCCGCCGTAGCGTATCATCGACAGAAGGTTCGCCAGAACCGCTCCGCCGGCCACGTCGATGGCCCCCGCCCACCTTTCGCGTGCCAGGGGCCGCGGCTTGCCCTTCAGGTCGGCCCGATCGACGAGGCTGGCGGCGCCCAGGCTTTTCAGGAACTCGGTCTCTTCCATCCGACCGGTCACGGCGGCCACGTTGTAGCCCCGCCCGGCCAGCAGGGCGGTGGCGATCGTCCCCACACCCCCGGCGGCGCCCGTGACCGCAACTTCGCCCGAGCCCGGCCGCACGCCGTTGCGCTCGAGCGCCATCACGCAGAGCATGGCCGTGTAGCCCGCCGTGCCAAGCGCCATCGCATGGCGCAGCGACATCCCCTCGGGCAGCGGCACGAGCCAGTCCGCACTGACGCGGGCGCGCCCGGCAAGCCCGCCCCAGTGCGTCTCGCCGACGCCCCAGCCGTTCAGCACCACCCGGTCGCCGGGGCTGTAGCGCGGGTCGCTGCTCTCGGCGACGATGCCCGAGAAGTCGATCCCCGGCACCATCGGAAAGGTCCGCACCACCGGCGCCTTGCCGGTCAGCGCCAGCGCGTCCTTGTAGTTGAGGGTCGAGTAGGCGATCTCGACCAGCACCTCGCCCGCGGGCA
This sequence comes from Cereibacter sediminicola, assembly GCF_007668225.1. Classification (NCBI taxonomy): domain Bacteria; kingdom Pseudomonadati; phylum Pseudomonadota; class Alphaproteobacteria; order Rhodobacterales; family Paracoccaceae; genus Cereibacter; species Cereibacter sediminicola. The sequence goes on from NZ_VDEK01000011.1 coordinate 82,459, forward strand.
GCCGGTCCGACGGGAGCCGGCAGCGGGAGACGGTCTGGGTCTCGCCGTCCTTCTCGATCAGGATAGCCTCGAACATGGAACCTCCGCGGGGCGGGAATGACTTCCCGGCAAGGACGCAGCTTCACAGCCGGGGCCGCCGCTCGGCCGCCCCGGGCCGAATCTCAGAGCGATCCGGTGGCGGGTTCGGCGGCCGGCGCCGTGGCCTCGTCCGCCGGCGGCGGCAGGATCGGCGCGGCGGGCAGCGGGACGGGCTCGGGCGCGGGCACCGCCAGAGGTTCGTCCGCAAGCGGCTCGGCCGGCGCGGGTTGCGCCTCGGGTGCGGGCTCCTCGGCGGGAGGCGCCACCTCCTCTGCGGCGGAGGGCGCCACCGCCTGCGTCATCGCACCGGGCGCACCGTAGGGCGAGAGCATCGGCAGGTTCGACAGGCCCGACGGGATGGCGGGCGTGGGCCGCGCAGGGGCGGCGGCCATCGTCACGGGCTTGACCTTCTTCGGCGCCGGCGGCGGCAGGGTCAGGCCGGTCGGCATCCGGCCGTCCTGCGTCATCACCACGACCTTCGCCCCGTCCGGCACGCGCTCGAACAGGTCGATGACGTCCTGATTGATCATGCGGATGCAGCCCGACGAGGCGTTGTGCCCGATCGAGTTCCATTCCGGCGTGCCGTGGATGCGATAGCCGTAGTCGCGCCCGTTGGTCTCAAGGTAAAGCGCGCGGGCGCCGAGCGGGTTGGTCGGGCCGCCGGGCTGCCCCTTCTCCCACCTGGCGAGTTCCGGCTTGCGCTCGATCATCTCGGGCGGGGGCGTCCAGGTCGGCCAGTGGCGGCGGTTGGCCACGACGGCCGTGCCGGACCACTGGAACCCTTCCTTGCCCACCGCGATCCCGTAGCGGATCGCCGTGTCCTTGCCGGTGATGAAATAGAGCACCCGCTCCCTGGGATTGATGACGATCGTGCCGGGCGGCTCGTTGCTGGTGTAGGCGACCGACTGGCGCTGATACTGGACAGGCACCCGCTCGGTCGGGATCGCGGGCAGCTGGTACTTGCCGTCCGCCCGCGCCGCATAGGCACCCTCGAAGAGCTTGGGCTGCGGAGCAGGCTCCTCGATCTGCGTGTTCACCGTGGCCGCGTCGGGCACGCAGCCTCCCAACATACCCGCCGCGATCACCGCGACTGCAAGTTTCCGTCCGATCAGTTCCATTCCACCGTCCTGCCCCGCGCCCGCCTTTTCCGGCGGGCCGTCTGCCGATGAGGGTAAACCACTCTCGCGCAATGGTCAAAGTCCGACAGCGGAAGACGGCCACCGGGCCCCACCGCCGCTGCGCGCGACCGCGCCCTTCACGCACGCACAGGGCGCGCCGCCTTTCCGGGATCACGCGCGCGAGGTCCCTGCGAGGCGTCGTCCGGGCCTCGCGGGCGGCAGCGCCGGGGCCGGGGGTTCGATGCCCCCGGCGCCGGCACCTCCGCTCCGTCCTGCCGGGTTCAGGTGACGGCCGCCCTCTGCCGGTAGTCCTCGCGGTCCCAGAGCCGCCCCTCCATCACCTCCGACAGGATCGCGGCGGCGCGCACCACCTCCTCCGGCCCGATGTAGAGCGGGGTAAAGCCGAAGCGCAGGATGTCGGGCGCGCGAAAATCGCCGATCACGCCGCGGGCGATCAGCGCCTGCATGATCGGATAACCCTCGGGGTGGCGAAAGCTCACCTGCGAGCCGCGGCGCTCGTGCTCGCGCGGGGTGGCGAGGGCAAGTTCGGGGCAGCGCGTCTCGACCTCGGCGATGAAGAGGTCCGTCAGTTCCAGCGAGCGGGTGCGCAGGCGGACGAGATCCACGCTGTCCCAGACATCGAGCGCGGCGTCGAGCGCCGCCATCTGGATCACGGGCGGCGTGCCCACCCGCATCCGCTCGACCCCGCGGCCGGGGCGGTAGGCGAGGTCGAAGGCAAAGGGCGCTGCGTGCCCGAGCCAGCCCGACAGCGCCGGCACCGCCCGCTCGCCATGTAGGGGCGCCACATAGATGAAGGCTGGCCCGCCGGGGCCGGAGTTCAGATACTTGTAGGTGCAGCCCACCGCGAAATCGGCGCCCTCGTCGGCCACCCGCACCGGCAGCGCGCCCGCGGAATGGGCCAGATCCCAGATCGCCAGCGCCCCCGCCTCATGCGCGCGGCGCGTGATGGCCGCCATGTCGTGCCGCCGTCCGGTGCGATAGTCCACCTCGGTCACCATCACCGCCGCGACCTCGTCGGTGATCGCGCCCTCGACCTCCTCGGGCGCCACGAGGCGCAGCTCGCGGTCGCCGAGCATCCGGCAGATCCCCTCGGCCATGTAGAGATCCGAGGGAAAGTTGCCGCTGTCCGACAGGATCACCCGCCGGCCGGGGCGCATCTCGCAGGCCGCGGCCAGCGCCTGAAAGACCTTGATCGAGAGCGTATCGCCCAGGACCACCGTTCCGGGCTCGGCGCCGATCAGCCGGCCGATCCGGTCGCCGAGCCGGCGCGGCATCTCCATCCAGCCGGCCCGGTTCCAGCCCGTGACCAGCATCCCTCCCCATTCCTCGGTGACGCAGGCCGCCACGCGCGCCGCCGCCGCCCGTGGCAGCGGGCCAAGCGAGTTGCCGTCGAGATAGATCATCCCCTCAGGCAGGTCGAACATCGCCCGCGTCGCCTCGAAATCGGTCATCGCGCCCTCCATGATTGCGCGACGAGGTAGCGGCAAAAGGCGCAGGCTCGCAAGCCGCCTCTGCCCTTTGCGCGGCCGCCCGGCCGTGGCATGAGGGGCCCGACCCAAGGAGACCGCATGAAGCATCTCGACCTGCCGCCGGCCTGGCTTCTTCTCTTCGTGCTCGCCGCGCTTGCGCTCGATTGGCTGGTGCCGTTCGGGATCTTCGGCCTGCCGGGGCGCGTGGCCGGGGTGGGGTTGGGGCTCGCGGCCCTCGTGATCGCGGGGCTGGCCGCCCGGCGGATGCGGCGCGCCGGAACGACCGTCATGCCGCACAGCGCGCCGTCCGCCCTTGTGACCGACGGTGTCTTCTCGTTCAGCCGCAATCCGATCTACCTCGCCGACGTGGTGATCCTGCTTGCGGTGCTGCTCTGGATCGACGCGCCCCTTGGCCTGCCGCTCGTGCCCCTCTTCATGCGGGTCCTGACGCGGCGCTTCATCGAACCCGAGGAGGCGCGTCTGGCCGCCGCCTTCGGCCCGGATTACGAAGCCTGGACGGGCCGCACACGGCGCTGGCTGTGACGCAGCGGCAACGGGTCCGATGGACAAAAACTGCAACTTGCTGCAAGGCGGCAAGCGCCTTGCGCAATTTTCTTGCGCAATGTTAAACAGGCGGGCCGGCGAACGCCCGCCGGAGCCGCGAATAGGGGGATAATCGGTGAAGATCGGAGCACCCAGGGAAACATTCGAGGGCGAGGCCCGCGTCGCGATGACGCCGGACTCGGCCCTCCAGCTGCAAAAGCTCGGGCATCACTGTGTGATCGAGACTGGCGCGGGCATGAAGGCGGGCTTCTCCGACGAAGCCTATGCCGCCGCCGGTGTCGAGGTGCTGCCCTCGGCCCGTGCGCTCTTCGAGGCGGCGGACATCGTCGTCAAGGTGCGGGGCCCGGAACGGCCCGAGGCCGAGATGCTGCGCCGCGGCCAGACGCTGATCTCGTTCTTCTGGCCCGCCCAGAACGCCGAGCTGCTCGAGCTCTGCAAGGACAAGGGCGCCACCGTCGTCGCGATGGACATGGTGCCGCGGATCAGCCGCGCGCAGAAGATGGACGCGCTGTCGTCGATGGCCAACATCGCCGGCTATCGCGCGGTGATCGAGGCGGGCAACAACTTCGGCCGCTTCTTCACCGGACAGGTGACGGCGGCGGGCAAGGTGCCCCCGGCCAAGGTGCTGGTGGTGGGTGCGGGCGTCGCGGGCCTGGCCGCGATCGGCACGGCCGTCAGCCTTGGCGCCATCACCTACGCCTTCGACGTGCGGCCCGAAGTGGCCGAGCAGATCGAATCGATGGGCGCGGAATTCGTCTTCCTTGAATTCGAGGAGGCGCAGGACGGCGCGGCAACCGGCGGCTACGCGGCCCCCTCGTCCCCCGAGTTCCGCGAGAAGCAGCTGGCCAAGTTCCGCGAGCTGGCCCCCGAGATGGACATCGTCATCACGACGGCCCTGATCCCCGGACGGCCGGCGCCGAAGCTCTGGACCGAGGACATGGTCTCGGCGATGAAGCGCGGCTCGGTCATCGTGGACCTTGCCGCCGAACGGGGCGGCAACTGCGACCTGACGGTGCCCGATCAGAAGATCGTCTCGCCCAACGGCGTGACCATCGTGGGCTACACCGACTTCCCCAGCCGGATGGCGGCGCAGGCCTCGACGCTTTACTCGACCAACATCCGCCACATGCTGACGGACCTCACGCCGAAGAAGGACGGCGTGATCCATCACAACATGGAGGATGACGTCATCCGCGGCGCCACCGTCACGCACGAGGGCGCCATCACCTACCCGCCGCCACCGCCGAAGGTGGCCGCGATCGCGGCCGCCAAGCCGCGCGAGAAGGTGAAGGAGCTGACGCCGGAAGAGAAGCGCGCGGCCGAGCACAAGGCCTTCCGCAAGCAGACCATCAGCCAGGTCACGATGCTGGCGGTCGGCACGGCGCTGCTGCTCTTCGTGGGCAACTACGCGCCCCCCTCGTTCATGGCGCATTTCATCGTCTTCGCGCTGGCCTGCTTCGTGGGCTTCCAGGTGATCTGGAACGTCTCGCACAGCCTGCACACGCCGCTGATGGCCGTCACCAACGCCATTTCCGGCATCGTGATCCTGGGCGCGCTGTTGCAGATCGGCTCGAGCAACTGGCTGGTGGTCATTCTGGCCGCCATCTCGGTGCTGATCGCCACCATCAACATCGTCGGCGGCTTCCTGGTCACGCGCCGGATGCTTGCCATGTTCCAGAAGTCGTAAGGAGCCCCCGATGAGCATCGGACTGACATCCGCCGCCTACATCGCCGCGGCCATCCTCTTCATCCTCTCGCTCGGCGGCCTTTCGGGGCAGGAGAGCGCCAAGCGCGCCGTCTGGTACGGCATCGTCGGCATGGCGCTGGCGGTGGGCGCGACGGTCTTCGGGCCGGGCGTCGCGCATTACGTCATCATCGCCGTCATGGTGGTCGCCGGCGCGATTGCGGGCGCCTATGTGGCCAAGAAGGTCGAGATGACCGAGATGCCGCAGCTTGTCGCGGCGCTCCACTCCTTCGTCGGCCTTGCCGCGGTCTTCATCGGCCTGAATGCCCAGTTCGAGCTGGCTTCGGTCGTGAACATGCAGCAGGCGGGGGCCGATACGTCGGTTCTCGCGGGCTTTGCCGAAGTGCTGGCGCACAAGACGCCCGTGGAAATCCTGATCCTGAAGGTCGAGGTCTTCCTCGGCATCTTCATCGGCGCCGTCACCTTCACCGGCTCGGTCGTGGCCTTCGGCAAGCTCGCGGGCAAGATCGACGGCAAGCCGGCGAAGCTGCCGGGCGGCCATGCGATCAACGCGGCCACGATCGTGGCCTCGATCGCGCTGCTCGTGATCTACTTCAACGCCCCGGCCGGCACCGCCGCCTGGACGCTGCTGCTGGTGGCGCTGATCGCGGGTTTCCTCGGCTGGCACCTGATCATGGGGATCGGCGGCGCCGACATGCCCGTGGTCGTGTCGATGCTGAACAGCTACTCGGGCTGGGCCGCGGCGGCCATCGGCTTCACGCTGGGCAATGACCTTCTGATCGTCACCGGCGCGCTGGTGGGTTCGTCGGGTGCGATCCTGTCCTACATCATGTGCAAGGCGATGAACCGCTCGTTCATCTCGGTGATCCTCGGCGGCTTCGGCGGCACGGCGGGCCCCGCGCAGGAGATCGCGGGCGAGATGATCGCCATCGACGCCGATGGCGTCGCGGCGGCGCTGAACGACGCCGACAGCGTGATCATCGTGCCGGGTTATGGCATGGCGGTGGCGCAGGCGCAGGGCTCGGTCAGCGAACTGACGCGCAAGCTGCGCGCGCGCGGCAAGTCGGTGCGCTTTGCGATCCACCCGGTCGCAGGCCGTCTTCCGGGCCACATGAACGTGCTTCTGGCCGAGGCCAAGGTGCCCTACGACATCGTGCTCGAGATGGACGAGATCAACGAGGACTTCCCCTCGACCGACGTGGCCATCGTCATCGGCTCGAACGACATCGTGAACCCGGCCGCGCAGGAAGATCCGAACTCGCCCATCGCCGGGATGCCGGTGCTGGAGGTCTGGAAGGCCAAGCAGGTGTTCGTCTCGAAACGGGGGCAGGGCACGGGCTATTCCGGCATCGAGAACCCGCTGTTCTACAAGGAGAACACGCGGATGTTCTACGGCGACGCCAAGAAGAGCCTCGACGCGCTGCTGCCGCTGATCGAGTGACGATCCGACCGCGAGGTCCGCGCGCGCTCCGCCACGGCGGGGCGCGCTGCATTTTCGGGCATCCGCCGCCGGGCGGACAGGCTGGCCGGGGCGGCCGCGCCTTCCTTTCGTGCCCCGTGACACGACAGCCCCTTCCTGAACGCGCCGTGCCCACCTAGCTTCTCCCTCGCCGACCAGCCGGAGCCCGTCATGTCCCCCGTTGCCGATCATCCGCTGCGCTATGCGCTTGCCAACGAGTTGCACGCCCGCCCCTATCCGGCGCTCGAGGCGCCCTGCCATGTCGTGTTCATGGCCTTCAAGGAGCCGCTGGATGCGGCCAACCGCGACCGGGGCCGCGACAGGGCCCACCTGATCGAGATCCTCGACCGCAACGGCACCGCCCATCCCGCACCGGATTCGACACACTTCTCGGCGCCGATCGGCCGGGCTGAACTGCGATGGGAGAGCCATACGGAGTTCGTCACCTACACGGCCTTCGTGCCGGGGCTGCGAGAGCGGCCCTTCGACCCGGTCAAGACCGAGATCTTCCCCGAGGACTGGATCGAGAGGGCGCCGGGCCGGCGGCTCGTCTCGCTGCTGATCCGCATCGAGGAGATGCCGTCCGACGAAGAGGCCACGATCGAGCGGTTCGAGGAGTGGTTCGTGCCCGACAGCCTCGCCTGCTCGCGCATCGTGGATGGCGCGGCGGTGGTGGCCGGGGATTTCCGCATCGATCCGGCGGGCCATATGCGCTTTTCGGTCTTCGTCAGGCCCGGCACCGGGCCGCGCCGGATCGGACGGATCGTGACGCGCCTCTGCGAGATCGAGACCTACCGCGCCATGTCGATGCTGGGCCTGATGCGGGCCCGGACCCTGAACGGGCGGCTGAATGCGCTCGACCCCAAGCTCTCGGCGCTCGTCTCGGGGCTGGACGAGATCGAGCATTCGCCCGACGAGGCGCTGCACGAGCTTCTGAAGATCAATGCGGAGATGGAGAGCCTTGCGGTGCAGTTCACCTTCCGCTTCGGCGCGACGGCGGCCTACGAGGCGATCGTCCATGACCGGATCCTGGCGCTGCGCGAAGAGCGGATCAGCGGCCGGCAGACCTTCGCCGAATTCATGGCGCGGCGCTACGATCCCGCCATGCGGACGGTGAAATCGGCCGAGGGGCGGTTGCGCTCGATGGCCGAGCGGGCCCAGCGGGCGGCGGAACTTCTGCGCACGCGGGTGGATGTCGAGCGGTCGGCGCAGAACCAGAAGCTGCTCGAGAGCATGGACCAGCGCGCCGACCTGCAGCTGCGCCTGCAGCGGACCGTCGAGGGCCTGTCGGTCGTGGCGATCAGCTACTATGCGGTGAGCCTGCTGGCCTATGCGGTCGCTCCGCTGGCGGAGCCGCTGGGAGTGGGCAAGGGGGTGGCGACCGCGGTGCTGACGCCGCTTGTGGTGCTGGCGGTCTGGCTCACGCTGCGTCGGATCCAGCGCAAGATGCATTGACGGATCGCCCCTGGCCGCTGCCCCGGGGGCTTCGCGCCCCCGGACCCCCGCGGGATATTTGGGCAGAGTGAAAGACGCGGGGGGCGTGGGCCGGGGCATCGGCGCGGGGCTTGACCTTGGCTGCCGGCGGGGCCACGCTCGCCCTCTCAGCAGGAGACGACCATGCCCAGCCCGCTCACGCCGCGCCAGATCCTCGAGCGTCTGGTGGCCTTTCCCACCGTGAGCCGGGACAGCAACCTGGCGCTGGTGGACTGGGTCGAGGAATTTCTCGACGAGCGCGGGATTGCGGCCCACAGGGTCTGGAACGCGGACCGCACGAAGGCCGCGCTCTATGCCCATGTGGGGCCCGAGGTCGAGGGGGCGGTCGTGCTCTCGGGGCACAGCGACGTGGTGCCGGTCGAGGGGCAGGACTGGACATCGGATCCCTGGACGCTGACCGAGCGGGACGGGCGGCTTTACGGGCGCGGCACCTGCGACATGAAGGGGTTCGACGCGCTGGCCCTGGCCGCGCTGGCGCTGGCGCAGGAGCGGGGGGTGAAGCGGCCGCTGCAGCTTGCGCTGTCGTTCGACGAGGAGGTGGGCTGTCTCGGCGCACCCGCCATGATCGAGGAGATGGCGCGCTGCCTGCCCAGGGGGCGCGCGGTGATCGTGGGCGAGCCCTCGCGAATGCGGGTGGTGACGGGGCACAAGGGCGGGGGCGGGCTTCTGTGCCATGTGCAGGGGCACGAGGTCCATTCCTCGATCATGCACCGGGGCGTCAATGCGATCATGTCGGCGGCGCGGCTGATCGACTGGGCCAACCGGCGCAATGCGGAAGGGGCTGCGGTTCAGCCGTCGGAGGTGGCGGCGCTGTTCGATCCGCCCTGGACGACGGTTCATGTCGGCACGATCCGGGGTGGAACCGCGGGCAACATCACCGCCCGCGACTGCCGCTTCGACGTGGGGTTCCGCGCGGTGCCGGGAGAGACGGTGGAGGAATGGGCCGCGGCCTTCGAGGCCGAGGCGCGGGCGCTCGAGGCGGAGATGAAGGGGATTCACCCCGATGCCGCGATCACCATCGGCTGGCTTTTCGGCTATCCGTCCCTCCGCCCGGAGGAGGCGGGCGAGGCCGAGGCGCTGGCGCGGCGTCTGACCGGCGACAACGGCTCGATGGTTGTCAGCTACGGCACCGAGGCGGGGCAGTTCCAGGCGGCGGGCTATTCGGCGGTGGTCTGCGGGCCGGGCGACATCGCCCAGGCGCACCAGCCGGACGAATATCTCGAGGTGGCGCAGTTCGAGGCCGGCTGGTCCTTCATGCGGCGTCTGGTCGAGGAGTGCGCAGGGTGATGCATTTTCCGATCTCGATGGCGCTGCCTGCGCGCTTTGCCGGGCCGCTGCCGGAGAGCTGCGATGTCGTGGTGATCGGCGGCGGCGTGATCGGCGTGATGACCGCCTGGTTTCTCGCCGAGCGGGGGCTGCGCGTGGTGGTCTGCGAGAAGGGCCGGGTGGCGGGCGAGCAGTCGAGCCGGAACTGGGGTTGGATCCGCCAGCAGGGCCGCGACCCGGCCGAGCTGCCGATCATGATCGAGAGCCTGCGGCTGTGGCAGGGGCTGGCGCAGAGCCTGCGCAACCCGTTCGCCTTCCGCCAGACCGGGGTGCTCTATCTCGCCAACCGCGAGGCATCGCTGGCGCGCTACGAGGACTGGCTGTCCCATGCCCGCGAACAAGGGCTCGACAGCCGGATGCTGGGCCGGCGCGAGCTGGCGGAGCGGCTGCCGGGGGCGGCGGACCTCTGGCAGGGGGCGCTGTTCACCGCCTCGGACGCGCAGGCGGAGCCCTGGGCGGCGGTGCCGGCGCTGGCTGCCGGTGCGGTGGAGCGGGGTGTCACGATCCGTGAGGACTGCGCGGTGCGGGCGCTCGACCTTGAGGCGGGGCGCGTGGTGGGGGTTGCCACCGAGCGCGGGCGCATCCGGGCGCCGGAGGTGGTGCTGGCGGGCGGGGCCTGGTCATCGATCTTTGCGCGGGCGCATGGGGTGGAGCTGCCCCAGCTGTCGGTGCTGGCCTCGGTGGCGCAGACCGATCCGCTGCCGGAGGTGCATCCGGGCGCCGCGGCCGACGACGAGTTCGCCTTTCGGCGCCGCGAGGACGGCGGCTATACGATCGCTGGCGGCTCGGAGCATGATTTCTTCATCGGACCCGACGCCTTCCGCCACTTCTTCAAGTATCGCAAGGCGGTGAAGAAGGATTTCCTGAACACGCACTACCGCTGGCTTGCGCCGCGCGACTATCCCGATGCCTGGAACACGCCGCGCACCTGGTCGAAGGGCGCGCCCACGCCGTTCGAGGCGATCCGCGTGCTGAACCCGTCGCCGAACCTGGCCACCCTGTCGCGCGCGGCGGCGGCCTTCGGCCGGGCCTTTCCCGGCGTCGGGCGGCCGCGCATCCGCGCCACCTGGGCCGGGATGATCGACACGATGCCCGATGTGGTGCCGGTGATCGACCGGGCGCCGAGGCTGCCGGGCTTGACGATCGCCACGGGCATGAGCGGGCATGGGTTCGGGATCGGCCCCGGTGTGGGCCGCGTGGTGGCCGATCTCGTCTGCGGCCGCGAGGTCGGGCATGATCTTGCGCGCTTCCGCCTGTCGCGCTTTTCGGACGGGTCCGAGATCGTGCTGGGCCCCTCGCTCTGAGGGTCAGCCGCCGGTGTGGCTCATGTGGCGGGACATCTGGCCCGAGACGGTGCGGCGCGAATAGTCGAAGTCATGGCCGCGCGGCTTGCGCGCGATGGCGGCCCGGATCGCCTCTTCGAGCGCCGCATCGTCCGGCGACCGTCGGAGCGGCTGGCGCAGGTCGGCGCGGTCTTCCTGCCCGAGGCACATGAACAGCTCGCCCGTGCAGGTCAGCCGCACGCGGTTGCAGCTTTCGCAGAAATTGTGGGTGAGTGGCGTGATGAAGCCCAGCCTCTGCCCGGTCTGGGCGAGACGGACGTAGCGGGCGGGGCCCCCGGTGCGGTCCGAAAGTTCGATCAGGCTGTAGCGCTCGGCGAGGGTCGCGCGCAGGTCGTTCAGCGCCCAGTACTGGTGCAGGCGGGTGTCCTCGCCCATCTCGCCCATCGGCATGACCTCAATGAAGGTCAGGTCGTGACCCTCGCTGCCGCACCATTCGACCAGCCGGAACAGCTCGTCCTCGTTGAAGCCGCGCAAGGCCACCGCGTTGATCTTGATGCGCAGGCCCGCGGCCCGCGCCGCGCGGATCCCGTCGAGAACCTGGTTCAGGCGGCCCCAGCGGGTGATCCGGGCGAACTTCTCGGGGTCGAGCGTGTCGAGCGAGACATTCACCCGCCGGACACCGCAGGCCGCGAGGTCCTCGGCGTGACGGGCGAGCTGCGAGCCGTTGGTGGTGAGCGTCAGCTCCTTGAGGGCGCCGGACTCCAGATGGCGCGACATGGCCCGGAAGAAGGTCATGATGCCGCGCCGGACGAGGGGCTCGCCCCCGGTGATCCGCAGCTTTTCCACGCCCAGCCGCACGAAGGTCGAACACAGCCGGTCCAGCTCTTCCAGCGAGAGAAGCTCGGCCTTCGGCAGGAAGGTCATGTTCTCGGCCATGCAGTAGGTGCAGCGGAAATCGCAGCGGTCCGTCACCGAAACCCGGAGGTAGGAGATCGGTCGGGCGAACGCATCGACGAGTGCCGGATTTGTGGGCGCGGGAATCATGTTTGTGAAGGTAGGGCTGCGACGACCTGTCCACAAGCGCCGGCCCGAACGGTTGACGGCATTTCGCCCGAGACTATCGTCGTAGGCATGAACATCCTTGTCCCCGCCTCTGTCGCCCTTCTTCTGCTTGCAGCCTGCGATCCCGTGCGCGAGGCGTCATCTCCGGCGCCCACGCCGGTGGCGCGGCCCGCGGCGGGGGGCGGGGCACTGGGGGGGCAGGGCGTGGCGCCCGCAAGCCTCGACCGCACCACCGAGGCGGAGCGCCGGGCGGCCCTGGCGCCCGCGGCGGCGGGGCGGCCGCTGGGGACGGTGACGGCGGGTCTGGGCGCGCCCTCCGAGCCCGGCTTCTGGCTGCGCAGCGCGCTTGTTGCGGCCGAGCAGCCGGGCCGGGTCGAGCTGGAAGGCGGCCGGTCGGTGGCCGTGACGCTCCGGCCGGGCAGCGGGGCGGCGCAGCTGTCGCTGCCGGCCTTCCGGGCGCTGGGGCTGGGGCTGACCGACCTGCCGCTGGTCACGGTCTATGGCGGCTGACGCGACGGCGCGGCGCGACCCTGTTCAGGGGCGCGGATGCCCCCCCAGCACGCGGATGATCTCGGCCGAGATGCGGTCCGGGGTCACGGGCTTGGCCACATAACCCGTGAGGCCCGCCGCGACATAGGCGGCACGGTGCTCGTCGCCGGCATCGGCCGTCATGGCCACGACCGGCAGGCTGGCACTGGGGCCCGGAAGGGCGCGGATGCGGCGGAAGGTCTCGAGCCCGTCCATCTCGGGCATGTTCATGTCAAGCAGGACCAGATCGACCGTCTCGCGCTGCAGCAGCGCGAGAGCCTCGGGCCCGCTCGGGGCCTCGAGCGTGCGCACGCCGAACAGCTGCAGATAGGCGGCCGCCACAAGCCGGTTGGTCGCGATGTCATCCACCACCAGCACCGAGCGACTGGCAAGGCTGCCGGTGGGTGGCGGCGAGACCGGCTCGCTCGCCTCGACCGGCTGGATCGAGAGCGTCAGGGCAAAGCGTGCGCCCTGACCGGACTGGGGCAGCAGCCGCAGGTCTCCGCCCATCTGGCGGGCCAGCGCGCGGCTGATCGAGAGGCCGAGCCCGTTGCCCGGCGCGCGCGCCGATGGCCGCGTTGTGCCGCGCGTCACGGTGAAGGGTTCGAAGATCGCCTCGGCCTCGTCGGGCCGGATCCCGTCGCCCGTGTCGCTGACCTCGATCCGCAGCATCGGCCAGACCGAGGACGAGAGTTCCATCCGCGCCTCGACGCGGATGCGGCCGCTTCGGGTGTGCTTCAGCGCGTTGGACAATAGGTTCGACAGGCATTGCCGCAGCCGCTGGGGATCGAGCCGGGCCCGCGTCGGCAGATCGCCCGTCACCAGGTGCAGCGCGAGCCCGGCCTCCTCGATCAGCGGGCGGAAGAGTTCGACGCTGGTGACGATCTCCTCGCGCGGGTTGACGATCCGCGGGCGGATCGGCATCCGGCCCTGCTGTGCGGCCGACATGTCGAGGATATCGTCAAGGATGGTCGAGAGCCCCTCGGCCGAGCGGATCAGCACGCCCAGCCTTTCGCGCGTCACCGGGTCCGTGGCGCGGCGCAGTTCGGCATGGCCGATGCCGAGGATCGCGTTGAGCGGCGTGCGAAGCTCGTGGCTCATCTGGGCGAGACACCTGTCCTTGGTCGCATTGGCCGCGACCGCCTCGGCGCGGCCCGCGGCGGTTTCCCGGTGCAGCCGGTTCGCGGCGAGGATCGCGCCGAACGAATATCCCAGCGCGACCAGTGCGCAGAGCGTCGTCAGCGCAAGCGCGGGCAGGTCGTTCTTCGGCAGCCAGTAGAGCGTGTTCGAGACCAGCGTGACGAGGGAAATGGCGGCTGCTCCTGCGAGCCCCATGGGCAGGTGGATGGACCGCACGGTCGCGATATGCAGCATCGTGCAGACCATGAGCCCGACGGCATAGGCCTTCACGAACTGGTCCTCGACATGCCAGAGCAGCGCGGCCGGCATGGCAAAGGCCATCTGCAGCAGGAAGGCCGAGACGATGTAGATCGGGTGCCGCCAGCCGTCCGCGATCCGGTCCGGCCGGGCGTCGATCCGATTGAGGATCAGTTCCCCGACCGCCGTGGCCAGCGCGCAGCTCCAGACGATCCAGTCCGGCAGGAAGAGCAGCGACACCGCGAAAGCAAGAGCAATGGCCGGAAAGCGCACCGGCGCCTCGCGCCGCAGGATCGAGGCCTGCCGGGCAATTTCCTGTTCCAGCTCGATCGTTGGAAGGGTTCGCGTCCAGTGCAGGCGCATGGGGCACTCCGGCATGGGTGAGGGCCGGGGCCGCTGGCCCCCGCCGTGGCGTCAGGGCGCAGCGGGAACGAGGCGCACTTCCTGCCGCAGGCGGCCGTCGGTCTCGAAGATCAGGAGGCGGCCGTCGTCCGTCACCACCCCCAGCCAGTCGCGGCCACGGGTGAAGGCCTCGGCCCGCGCCCCCTCGGGCAGCGCCAGTTCTTCGGGAAGGGCGACGGGGGCCGGCGTCAGGCTTGTCGGCATCCGGGTGACAATCACCGTCACGACCGTTATGACGCCTCCGATCATGGTGAGCGTCAGGATGATGACGAGCCACTTGAGAAACCCGAGGCTGGGCGGAAGCCGCCCTTCCGGTTGCGGAGCCTGCTGCATGGCCATCCTTCCGCCCCACGGGGGCACACTGAGCATCACGATTGGAGAGGATCCTCCCGACCGTCTTGATAAGGCGCTGGCGCGCGAGGCGCCAGAGGAGGCGGCACTGTCGCGCTCGCGGCTGATGAAGCTGATCGCCGAAGGGGCCGTGCGGCTCGCGGGCGTGCCCGTGACCGATCCGAAGACCAGGGCGCTTGCGGGGCAGGTCTATGAGATCGTGACGGGCGAGGCCGCCGAGGTCGAGGCCCTGCCCGAGGCGATCCCGCTCTCGGTGGTGTGGGAGGATGCCGATCTCATCGTCATCGACAAGCCGGTGGGGATGGTGGTCCATCCGGCCCCCGGCCAGTGGACGGGGACGCTGGTCAACGCGCTCCTCCATCATTGCGGGGCAAGCCTCTCGGGGATCGGGGGCGAGAAGCGGCCGGGGATCGTTCACCGGATCGACAAGGACACGTCGGGGCTTCTCGTGGTGGCCAAGACCGACCGCGCCCATCAGGGTCTTGCCGCCCAGTTCGAGGCCCACACGGTCGAGCGCCGCTATCTGGCGCTGGTTCATGGCGTGCCCGAGCCGTCGGATCCTCGGCTGCGCGGCATCCGGGGCGTCAGTTTCGAGCCGGGCGGCGTGCTGCGCATCGCAACCGGCATCGCGCGCCACCGGACCGACCGGCAGCGGCAGGCGGTCACCTTCGAGGGGGGGCGCCACGCCATCACACGGGCCCGCCTGCTCGAGCGGTTCGGCACGCCGCCCGCGGCGGCGCTGGTGGAATGCCGGCTCGAGACCGGGCGGACCCACCAGATCCGGGTCCACATGTCCCATGTCGGGCACGGGCTGATCGGCGACCAGACCTACGGCGGGCGCCGCAAGCTCTCGGCCAAGGCCGTGGGCGCCGAGGCGGCGCTGGCGGCCGAGGCCTTTCCGCGGCAGGCGCTCCATGCCGCAACCCTGGGCTTTTGCCATCCCGTGACCGGAGAGGATCTGTCCTTCGAGAGCCCGCTGCCCGCCGACATGGCGGCGCTCTTGGCACTGTTTCCGCGGATGCAAGGATAACGCGGGATTACATTCGCGTGAATTTCGGCAACAAAGCTGGTGCGGCGACGGTTCCTTGAACATCTCTCGTTAAAACGTCTGTGGTAGCGCAATCGGTGCTGCCGGGATGGAACGGAACGTGCACCGCTCGGCTGGCCGGGCGGCGCCAGAGGGGGTCAATGAATGAGCAGTTACACCAGTCTTCCCGCTCCGAGTCCTGAACAGGGGCTCAACCGCTACATGCAGGAGATCCGCAAGTTTCCCCTGCTGGAGCCGGAAGAGGAATATATGCTGGCCAAGCGCTGGGTCGATCATCAGGACAATCGCGCCGCGCACAGGCTCGTCACCTCGCACCTGCGTCTGGCGGCCAAGATCGCGATGGGCTACCGCGGCTACGGGCTTCCGCAGGCCGAAGTGATCTCGGAGGCGAATGTGGGCCTCATGCAGGCGGTCAAGCGGTTCGATCCCGAAAAGGGCTTCCGCCTCGCGACCTACGCGATGTGGTGGATCCGCGCCTCGATCCAGGAATACATCCTGCGGTCCTGGAGCCTCGTGAAGCTCGGCACGACCTCGGCGCAGAAGAAGCTGTTCTTCAACCTGCGCAAGGCCAAGGCGAAGCTCGGCGCGCTGGAGGAAGGCGACCTGCGGCCCGAGAACGTGGCCCAGATCGCCAAGGATCTCAGCGTGACCGAGGCCGAGGTCATCGACATGAACCGCCGCCTGTCCGCCTCGGATGCCTCGCTCAACGCGACCATCGGTTCGGACGGCGACGGAGCCACGCAGTGGCAGGACTGGCTCGAGGATGAGGACAGCGACCAGGCGTCCGATTACGCCGAGCGCGACGAGCTGGAGATCCGGCGCGAACTGCTGGCGCAGGCGATGTCGGTGCTCAACGACCGCGAGAAGGACATTCTCGTGCAGCGCCGCCTGACGGACGATCCCGTCACGCTGGAGGAGCTGTCGGACGGCTATGGCGTCAGCCGCGAGCGGATCCGTCAGATCGAGGTGCGGGCCTTTGAAAAGCTGCAGGCCCGGATGCGGGAGCTTGCGCGCGGCAAGGGCATGACGATCCCCGCCTGAACGCAGACAGGCGCAGAACAGGAACGGCCGGGAGAGATCCCGGCCGTTCCTGTTTCGGCGCGGTCATGGATCCCGCCCGGGGCCCACGCCGCGGCACGCAGGCCACGCCAGCCGGCGGGAGGTCAGTCCGGCGCCCCCAGCAGGAAGCTCACCTGCAGGCTCGAGTTCAGCCGGTTGAAGGCCGCCCGGTCCTTGAGATCCGAGGCGATCAGCCGCTCCGAGAGCTTGCGCCCGGTCTCGGGGTGCAGGACGCCCATCACCAGCGCCGCCTTGCCCATGCGGAAGGGCGCGACGCAGCTGATGAGGTAGAATCGCTCGGCCAGTTCGCGCTTGAGATCCTCGGTCACCGGATGGTCCGGGGCCGTGTCGGCGCGGAAGGGACGGTCGATCGAGCGCAGGAGCCGGGTCACCCCGCCACCGTCAGCCGGATCGGTCGTCACCATCCGGCCCTCGATGGCGAGTTTCTTCAGCAGCCGGTCGAGGAGGGGCCCGCGATCCTCCAGCCGGTGCAGGACCGAATGGAGGTAGATCACGTCATAGCCCGTGTCGCGGAAGGCGCCGGACATCACGTCCGCGTCGATCAGCCGCGCGTTCCTTCGCTCGCCGATCCGAGCCTGCAGCGCCTCGATCCGCGCCGGATCGTCCGAGACCGCGTGATAGGTGCGCGCCGTCTCGGCCAGCCACGGCGTCAGGGGCGAGCCGCCGCCCACCTCGAGCACCTTCTTGCCCGAAAGATCGCCCAGCCACTCCTTGTGCACCTCGTAAAGCTGCGCCTCGGCCGCGGGCGAGATGGCCGAGAGGGCGCGGGTTCGAATCCGCAGCCAGAGTTCGGAGGCAAGCGCCGCCCCCTTCTCCAGAGCGCCGCCCAGCGGGCCGCTCGCCTGTCCCTTGGGCTTCAGGACGTCGCGCTGCTTGTCTGGCATGGCGGAATGACCCATCAAGAAACTCCGAAACGAAAGATGTGCAGGGGCCAAGCCCCCGCACCGGATGGTAAAACGAGGGACAGGGACGTCAACCGTCCATGGCTTCCAGCTCGTCGATGAAGCCTGCGATCATGCTCAGGCCCTTGTCCCAGAAGGTCGGGTCGCTCGCGTCGAGGCCGAAGGGCGCCAGAAGCTCCTTGTGGTGCTTGGAGCCGCCCGCCGCGAGCATCTCGAAATACTTGTCCTCGAAGCCCTCGCCCCCCTCGGCATAGACGGCATAGAGCGCATTCACCAGCCCGTCGCCAAAGGCATAGGCATAGACGTAGAAGGGCGAATGAACGAAATGGGGGATGTAGGACCAGAAGGTCTCGTAGCCCTCCATGAACTCGAACGCATCGCCGAGGCTTTGGGCCTGCACGCTCATCCAGAGGGCGTTGATGTCCTCGGGCGTGAGTTCGCCCTGCCGACGCGCCTCGTGCAGCTTGCACTCGAAGTCGTAGAAGGCGATCTGGCGCACGACGGTGTTGATCATGTCCTCGACCTTGCCGGCGAGCAGCGTCTTGCGCTCGGCCGGGGTCTTCGCTGCATCGAGGAGCTTGCGGAAGGTCAGCATCTCGCCGAAGACGCTGGCCGTTTCGGCGAGGGTGAGGGGCGTGGAGGAGAGCAGTTCTCCCTGTCCCGCCGCCAGCACCTGATGGACGCCGTGGCCCAGCTCATGCGCCAGCGTCATCACGTCGCGCGGCTTGCCGAGGTAGTTCAGCATCACATAGGGGTGGACGGTGGTCACGGTCGGGTGGGCAAAGGCGCCGGGGGCCTTGCCGGGCTTCACGCCCGCGTCGATCCAGCCCTTGTCGAAGAAGGGCTGCGCGATCTCGGCCATTCTCGGATCGAAGGTGGAATAGGCCTCGAGCACCGTCGCCTGCGCCTCCTTCCAGTCCACGAGGCGCGGCGTCTCGATCGGCAGCGGGGCGTTGCGGTCCCAGACATGCAGCTTGTCGAGCCCCATCCATTTCGCCTTCAGCCGGTAATAGCGGTGCGAGAGCTTGGGGTAGGCCGCGACCACGGCGTTGCGCAGCGCCTCGACCACCTCGGGCTCGACATGGTTGGCGAGGTGCCGTCCATATTGCGGCGTCGGCATCTTGCGCCAGCGGTCGTGGATCTCCTTTTCCTTGGCCAGCGTGTTGTGCACGCGGGCAAAAAGCTTGATGTGGCCGCCAAACACATCGGCCAGCGCGCGGGCGGCGGCCTCGCGGCGCGACCGCTCGGGGTCGGTCAGCAGGTTGAGGGTGGATTCGAGGTTCAGCTCCTCGCCGTCCAGCGTGAAGGTCAGCCCCGCCATCGTCTCGTCGAAGAGCCGGTTCCAGGCGGCGGCGCCTACGGTGGACTGGTCGTGGAGGAAGCGTTCCAGCTCGTCCGACAGCTGGTGCGGGCGCATGGCGCGCATCCGGTCGAAAACGGGCCGGTAGCGGGCGAGGGCGGGGCTTTCCGCCAGCCGCGCCTCGAGATGGGCGTCCTCGAGCCGGTTGAACTCGAGGCTGAAGAAGACGAGCGCGGTGGTGTAGTCGGTCACCTTGTCCTGCGCGTCGGCCATGAACTTGGCGCGCTCGCTGTCCATCGTGTTCTGGTAGTAGCGCAGGCCGGCGTAGGACATCAGCCGCCCGGCGGTGATGTCGATCTTCTCGTAGGTCTCGACGCAGGCCAGCAGGCCCGCGGCGTCGAGGCCTGCCAGCTTGCCCTCGTAGGTGGCGGCGAAGTCGGCGCAGGCGGACTTGAGCCAGGCCATGTCGCGGCCGAATTCGGCCGCGTCGGGCGCGGGATAAAGGTCGCGCAGATCCCATTCGGGCAGGTTCCCGAGGCCCCCGGCGCTGGCGTTGGCATCAAGGACCGGGCGAGGCAGGGGCAGCGTCATGGGAACTCCTTACGTTCTTTGACTGGCAAGGTGGCGTGGCGTGGGCGGAAGTTCAACCCGAAGCGCACGAGACAGGCGGTCGGGCAGGGTGCCAATGCGCGAAGGCTGGGCAGAGCCGGACCGACGGCCCTCATGGCGCGGCGCCTCCGGTGGTGGCGAGGAGCGCGCGCAGGCTCTCCAGCGTGTCGATCTCGGCCGCGGGCTTGTCCTTCCGCCAGCGCACCATGCGCGGAAAGCGCAAGGCGATGCCCGACTTGTGGCGCGGACTGGCCTGGATGCCCTCGAAGGCCAATTCGAACACAAGCTCGGGCGGCACGCGGCGCACGGGGCCGAACCGTTCCAGCGTGTTCTTGCGCACCCAGTCGGTGATCTGCCGGAACTCGGCGTCGGTCAGGCCCGAATAGGCCTTGGTGAAAGGCACCAGATCGTCGCCATCGCGCACCCCGAAGGTGAAGTCGGTAAAGAGAGTCGCCCGCCGCCCGGCCCCCTGCTGGGCGTAGAGCATCACCGCATCGACCGTGTAGGGGTCGAGCTTCCATTTCCACCAGTCGCCGCGCTTGCGGCCGACGAAATAGGGCGAGGAGGCCCGCTTCAGCATCAGCCCCTCGGCGATCTTCTCGCGCGCGGTGGCGCGGATCTGGCCCAGCGTCTCCCAGTCGTCGAAGGACACCAGCGGCGAAGGGGCGATGGGCAGGCCCGGCGGGAGGGTGGCCAGAACCGCCTCGAGCCGCGCGCGCCGATGTGCGAGCGGGGCGGCGCGCAGATCCTCGCCGTTCTCTTCCAGCAGGTCGTAGGCCAGAAGATGCGCGGGCGCCTCGGCCAGGAGCTTCTTCGGGACCGTGAGCCGGCCGATCCGCTTCTGGAGTGCGGCAAAGGGCAGGGGAGCCTCGCCGCCCCAGGCCAGCACCTCGGCGTCGATCACGAGGCCGGGGGGCAGGAAGTCGCGCAGGGGCGCGAGGTCGGGAAAGCGATCCGTGACCAGCTCCTCGCCGCGCGACCAGAGCGCGAAGGCGCCCGCGCGGTTCACGAGCTGGCCGCGGATCCCGTCCCATTTCCATTCCGCAAGCCAGTCCGAGGGCGGCCCCAGCGCCGCCACATCCTCGACCGGCGAGGCCAGCGCGAACGGGTAGGGTTTCGAGGCATCCGCCTCTGGGTCGTGCGCGCCGATCAAGGCATCGAACCGGATCCGTGCGGGGTTCCAGTCGCCCATCAGACGATGCGCCAGCACCGCCTCGTCCACGCCCGTGGCCTGCGCGAGGGCGCGCGTCATCAGTCCCTGGCTCACGCCCATGCGAAAGCCGCCCGTGATGAGCTTGTTGAAGAGGAACCGTTCGGGCGTGGTCAGCCGGTCCCAGGCCTCGAGGATCGCCGCACGCCGCTCCTCGGCGGGGCGGCCGGTGAGCGCGATCAGCATCCGCATCCAACCGTCGAGCGTCCGGTCGCTGGCTCGCGCGGGTTCCGGCAGGATGAGCGAGATCGTCTCGGCGAGGTCGCCCACGATCGGATGCACCTCCTCGGCCAGCCAGACGGGCAGGCCCGCGGCCTCGGCGGCCCAGCTGCGCAGTTCGGTCGCGTTCACGGCGCGCTTGGGCCGGCGGCCCGAAAGAAGCGCGATCGTCCAGACCCGGTCCTCCTCGGGCGCGTCGCGGAAATAGTCGGCCAGGGCCGCCACCTTGGCGGAGGTGCGCGTGGTGCGGTCGAGCAGGTCGAACAGGGCCGCGAACCGCTTCATCCGGGCGCATCCCCGCCCTGCGCGGCCCCTGCCTCTTCCTCTCCACCGGTCTCGATCAGCGGCCCCGGTTCGGGCTCGGCGGCATCAAGGCTTTCGCCCTCGTATTCGGTGGCGACGATGCCGGCCTCGTATCCCTGATCCTCGAGCCAGCGCCGGAAGATGGCGGTGTAGCCGTGGGTCACGAAGATCCGCTCGGCCCCGGTGGCGCGGATGGCGGTGTTGAGGCCCTGCCAGTCGGCGTGGTCGGACATGACGAAGCCCTGTGCGAGGCCCCGGCGGCGGCGCACGCCCCTGAGCGCCATCCAGCCCGAGGCAAAGGCTTCGGCCGCGGGGCCGAAGCGGTTGGCCCAGCCCGTCCCGAGCGCCGAGGGCGGCGCGATCACCAGCGCCCCCGGATGGGTCTTGCCGTCGATGCCGGGGGTGACGTGGGTCGTGGCGGGCAGCGCCAGCCCCTGCGCGCGCAGGATCCCGGTGGTGGCCTCGACCGCGCCATGGGTGAGGATCGGCCCGATCGATGGATCGGCCGAGGCCATCAGCCGCTGCGCCTTGCCGAGCGCATAGGCGCCCAGGATCGAGACCCGCCCGTCAGCCGCATTGGCGGCCCACCAGCGGTTGAGGTCCGCCGCAAGCTCGGCCTGAGGCTTCCAGCGGAAGACCGGCAGCCCGAAGGTGCATTCCGAGATGAAGCAGTGACAGGCGACCGGCTCGAACGGCTCCGACAGACCGTCGCTCGCCACCTTGTAGTCGCCCGACACCACCCAGACCTCGCCCGCCCGCTCGACCCGGATCTGGGCCGAACCCGGCACATGGCCCACGGGATGGAACGAGACGGTCACGCCGCCGATCCGCCGACGCTCGCCATAGCCGATCGTTCCGAGCCGGATGTCGCCCAGCCGGTAGCGGATCACCGGGGCGGACCCCTCGGTCGCCAGATAGGCGCCGTGGCCGGGACGGGCGTGGTCGGAATGGCCATGCGTGATCAGCGCCCGCGGCACCGGGCGCCAGGGGTCGATGTGAAAATCTCCCTCGGGGCAGTAGATCCCGCGATCGGTGAAGGTCAGGAGGGGCTCGCGCGGCATGGGCCTGAGGATAGCGCGGCACGGAGCGCCCGCCAGCGGTACGGATTGCGTAATTTTTGGGCGCTTGTTGCGGCGACGGGCGCGCTTGCGCGGTGCCCTCTTCCCGGTGCCGAATCCCGCTGATTAAACTCGAGGCAGGACGGCGCAAGAACGGTCGGGGGGCGAGGGGACGTGGCGGTGACCACCTATTTCAACGAGATGTACGACAAGGGCCGGGTCCGGCCGCCCTACCGCCAGCTCGAGGACTGGACGCGCGCCATGCCGGCCGAGCTGCGCGAGATGAAGCAGGCGGAGGCCGAGGCGCTCTTCCGCCGCATCGGCATCACATTCGCGGTCTATGGCGAGGGCGGCGACCCCGACCGGCTGATCCCGTTCGACATGTTCCCCCGCGTCTTCACCGCGCGCGAATGGGCGCGGCTCGAACGGGGGATCAAGCAGCGGGCGCGGGCGCTCAACGCCTTCCTTACAGATGTCTATGGGCGGGGCGAGATCGTGCGCGCAGGCCGCATCCCGGGCCGGCTCGTCCACCGCAACGCGGCCTTCGAGAAGTCGGTGGTGGGCTTCACACCGCCCAAGGGGGTCTATTCGCATGTGGTGGGCATCGACCTCGTGCGGACCGGGCCCGACGAGTTCTTCGTGCTGGAGGACAACTGCCGCACGCCCTCGGGCGTCTCCTACATGCTCGAGAACCGCGAGATCATGATGCGGATGTTCCCCGAACTGTTCCGCGAGAACCGGATCGAGCCGGTGGACAGCTACCCCGAGAAGCTGCGCCGCACGCTGGCCTCGGTCGCGCCCCTCAAGTGCGAGCGCGAGCCCACGGTGGTGCTGCTGACGCCCGGCCATTTCAACTCGGCCTATTACGAGCACAGCTTCCTCGCCGACCTCATGGGGGTCGAGCTGGTGGAGGGGGCCGATCTCTTCGTCGAGGGCGAGTTCCTCTACATGCGCACGACGGAAGGCCCCAAGCGGGTGGACGTGATCTACCGCCGGATCGACGACGCCTACATCGACCCGCTCTGCTTCCGCCCCGATTCGATGCTGGGCGTGCCGGGGCTTATGGATGTCTATCGCTCGGGCGGGGTGACGATCTGCTCGGCGCCGGGGGCGGGGGTGGCCGACGACAAGGCGGTCTACACCTTCGTGCCCGAGATGATCCGCTTCTATCTGGGCGAGGAGCCGCTTCTGAACAACGTGCCCACCTGGCAATGCGGCAAGGAGGCGGACCTGGCCCATGTCCTGGCCCATCTGCCCGAACTGGTGGTGAAGGAGGTCCACGGCTCGGGCGGCTACGGGATGCTGGTGGGGCCGAAGTCCACCCGCGAGCAGATCGAGGCCTTCCGCGCGCGGATCGCGGCGGACCCCGACAATTACATCGCGCAGCCGACGCTGGCGCTCTCGACCACGCCCACCTTCGTCAACGAGGGGATCGCGCCGCGCCATGTGGACCTGCGCCCCTACTGCCTCGTGGGCGAGCGGATCGAGCTGGTGCCGGGCGGCCTGACGCGCGTCGCGCTGACCGAAGGGTCGCTGGTGGTGAACTCGTCGCAGGGCGGCGGGGTCAAGGATACATGGGTTCTGGCGGAGTGATCGCGACATGCTGAGCCGGACCGCCGACAACCTCTACTGGATCGCCCGCTACATGGAGCGGGCCGAGACGATGGCGCGCCTTCTGGAAGTGGGCGCGCGCATGTCGCTGCTGCCGTCCGCCCACGGCTACCGCAACGAATGGGACAGCCTGTTGCAGGCCTCGGGCACCGCGGGGGGCTTTGCGCAGAAATACGGGCAGGCGCATCAGCGCGACATTGAGAGCTACCTGTTCTTCGACCTCGACAATCCGTCGTCGGTCGCCTCGTGCATCGGCAAGGCGCGCGAGAATGCGCGCATCGTGCGCACGGCGCTGACGGCGCAGGTCTGGGACGCGATCAACACCGCCTATCAGGAGTTGCGCGCGCTGGAGAAATCCCCCCGCGACAAGCTGGAGCTGTCCCGGCTGATCGACTGGGCGATGAACAAGGCCGCCATCATCCGCGGCTCGATCGACACGACGCAGCTGCGCAACGACGGGTGGGATTTCCTGAACCTCGGCTACTATCTCGAGCGGTCGGACAACACCGCCCGGCTGATGGATGTGAAATATTACGTCCTTCTGCCGCGGGTCGAGTTCGTGGGCTCGGGGATGGACAACTACCAGTGGGCGACGCTTCTGCGCGCCACATCGGCGCACAGGGCCTTTCACTGGGCCTATGGCGGCGAGGTGACGGCGCGCAAGATCGCGGACTTCCTGATCCTGAACGCGCAATGCCCGCGGTCGCTGACCAGTTGCATGGACGGGATCTGCACCCATCTCCGGCGGCTCGAGAAGGCCTATGGGCGGCCCTCGCGCCCGAGCGAGGTGGCCGAGAAGCTGGCGGCCGAACTGGCAGTCCTCAGCGTCGAGGAGATCATCGAGGAGGGGCTGCACGAGTTTCTCAGCCGCTTCATCCTCGAGGCCGCGAACCTGTCGGGCGTGATCTTTGAAACCTACCTGTCGGGGGATGTGCGATGACCCGTGCAGTTCTGTCGGAGGCCATGCCATGATCCTGACGGTCGATCATGTGACCTGCTATCGCTACAACCGGCCCGCCCGGGCGCTGGTGCAGAGCCACCGGCTGATGCCCTCGAACTGCGCGGGGCAGAGGGTGCTGAACTGGACGGTGACCGTCACGGACGGGATTGCCGGGGGCACGTTCCGCGACGGGGCGGGCGACTGGATCCAGGGCTGGACCGTGCCGGGGCCGGTCAGCGAGGTGACGGTTGCGGTCCGGGGCGCGGTCGAGACATCGGATCAGGCTGGCGTGCTGCGCGGGCACCGGGAACTCACACCGCCCGACTGCTACCTCCGCTCCACCTCCGTGACGCGGGCCGACGCGGCGCTGACCGCGCTTGCGGCCGAGGCCGGGGACGCCGGCGAGGCGCTCGACCGGGCGCACCGGCTGGCCGATCTGGTCGCCGACGCGATCGCCTACAAGCCCGGCGTGACCGAGGCCCACACCACCGCGGCCGAGGCGCTGAAGCTGGGCCGGGGCGTCTGCCAGGACCACGCCCATGCGCTGATCGCCGCGGCCCGCGCGGCGGGGCTGCCCGCCCGCTACGTCTCGGGCTATCTCTTCACCGCCGAGGACGGGCGCGAGCATGAGGCGGCCCACGCCTGGGCGGAAGTCTGGGTTCATGGCCTCGGCTGGGTGGGCTTCGACGCCGCCAACCGCTGCTGCCCCGACGATCGCTACATCCGCCTGGGCTCGGGCCTCGATGCGGCCGATGCCGCCCCGATCCGGGGAATCGCCCGCGGCCATGGGATCGAACGACTGGAAGTGCAGGTTGCAGTGCAGGCGGTGCAGCAATAGGGTCGCCGCCAAAACCAACGGACAAGGCTGTCATGACCTATTGTGTGGGCCTGCTGCTCAACGAGGGGATGGTTCTCCTGTCGGACACCCGCACCAACGCGGGCTTCGACAATATCGCCATCTACAAGAAGATGTTCGTCTTCGAAGAGCCGGGCGAGCGTGTGGTGGCGATCCTGACCGCGGGCAGCCTCTCGGTGACGCAGACCACCATCGCCCGCCTGAAGGAGGCGATGCACGACCCCGACGCCACCGAAGAGACCTCGATCCTCAAGGCCCCGACCATGCTGAACGTGGCCGAGATCATCGGCAACATGCTGGCGCGCGTGCGGCTCGACATCGACGAGAAGCTTGCGGCGATGAAGCAGGGCGCCTCGGCCAGCATGATCGTCGCCGGCCAGCGCAAGGGCGGCGAGATGCGGATGTTCCTCATCTATCCCGAGGGCAATTTCATCGAGGCAACCGAGGACACGCCCTTCCTGCAGATCGGCGAGCACAAGTACGGCAAGCCGATCCTCGACCGGGTGGTCAAGCCGGAGACCTCGCTGGCCGATGCGCAGAAGGCCGTGCTGCTGTCGATGGATTCGACGCTGCGCTCGAACCTGTCGGTGGGGATGCCGCTCGACCTTGCGGTGATCGAGCGCGACGGCTGCCGCATCAGCTCGCGCCGCCGGATCGAGGCCGGGGACGAGAATTTCCGCGCCATGTCCGAAGCCTGGTCGCGCGCGCTGCGCGAGGGGTTCACGCAGATTCGGATCTGACCGGGGCGGCCTCGGCCGCTCGGTCGAAGAGGGCGGTCGCGGCGTCGAAGAAGGCATCGCGCACCTCGGGGCCGTCCATCATCACCTCATGCTCGGCGCCGGGCACGATCTGCAGTTCTCCGTCCCGCCAGCCGCCCATCCGGCGCCGGATCTCGTCCAGATCGACGACCTTCTCGGCCGAGCCCACGATGCAGAGCGCGGGAAGCCGGGGCGAAGACAGATGCGAAAGGCGATGGGTCTCGGCAAAGGCCGCGCGCAGCCAGTCGAGGCTGGGGCCGGCCAGGCCCAGTTCGGGCACGCGCGCAAGCTGGTCCTGCATCCAGGCGAACATCTCGCGGTCGCGCGTGAGCACGTTCGATTCGAAGGCGGTGGCGAGCACATAGCTGCGCGTGCCGGTGCCGGGCACATAGCGATGGCCGAGCCCCGTCCGGCGGGCAAGCGCCCCCAGGGCGGCCGCCACGACCCGCAGCGCCGCATGGACCCGGATGCCCCACATCGGGGCCGAGAAGCAGACCGAGCGCACCGCAAGCCCCTCGTGCAGCGCGCGCAGGCCGATGCAGCCCCCCATCGAATGGGCCAACAGGTGGTAGGGTTCCGGCAGGCCCTGCGCCCGGACATGCGCGACGAACGCCGCAACATCCTGCTGATACTCGGCAAAGTCGCTGATATGGCCCACCAGCGGGTCGCTCAGCGAGCGGTCGGACAGGCCCTGTCCGCGCCAGTCGAGCGTGGCCGAGGCATAGCCGCGGCGGCGCAGCTGATCGGCGGCGGGCCCGTATTTCTCGGCGTATTCGGTGCGGCCCGAAAAGAGCAGCACGGTGCCCCGGCCGCCCTCGGGCCAGATCACGCTGCGCAGCCGCACGCCATCCTGGGTGCGAATCCACTGCGCGCGGACACCATCGGGCCCGCGCGCGATCTCCGAGTGGAAGGGCGGCGCGCTCAACTGAGGGCCGCGCCCACCTTCATCGCCATGGGAATTGACCCCTCGATGGCGAGACGGCCCGACATGAAGGCCATGGTCGGGTTGAGATCGCCCTCCAGGATCTGCTGGAACACGTCCGCCGATGCGGTCATCGTGACGTCAGCCTCGCCATCGCCTGCGCGCACGCCGGCCTCGTCCATCATGATCACCCCCTCATCGGCGATGATGAACTTGGCACTGCCGTCGAAGCTGGACACCTTGCGGCCGAGCGCTTCCACTGCGGCGTCGATCACCTTGCTCATTCCCGGCTGTCTCCATTCTCTGTTTCTTGAGCCCGTGCCTCTGGCGTTCGGCCCGCGGCACGCTACATTCGGACTATGAAAGCGCGGCGACCGTTTCACAACGCTATCGTGGCGGCAATTCTGCCGATTGTCTTCGGATGGGCCGCGGCCGATGCCCAGACGGCCGGCGCGGGCGGGGGGCTGGACGAGTTGTTCGCCCGGCTGAAGGAGGCCGACGCGGCCTCGGCGCGGCGAATCGAGCGGCAGATCTTCACCGAATGGTCCAGGTCGGGCTCGCCTTCGGCCGATCTCCTGCTCCAGCGGGGGCGCGAGGCCATGTCGGCCGGCGAAAGCAGGGTCGCAATCGAGCATCTGACGGCGCTGGTCGATCACGCCCCTGACTTCGCCGAAGGGTGGAACGCCCGCGCGACCGCCTATTTCCGCGCCGGCATGTTCGGGCCCTCGATGGCCGACATCGGCCGCGTCCTCACCCTCAACCCGCGCCATTTCGGCGCGCTGGCCGGGCTGGGCACCATGCTCGAGCAGATGGAGCGTCCCGAGCGGGCGCTCGAGGTCTATCGGGCCGCGCTCGCTATACATCCGCACCTCGAAGGGGTAGAGCAGGCGGTGAAACGGCTGGAAGCCAAGGCGGCCGGTCAGGAACTCTGAGGCAGGCCCATGCGCGCGACCGCGAGGGTGACGGCGGTCCTCGGACCGACCAACACCGGCAAGACCCACCATGCGATCGAGCGGATGCTGGGCCACAGGACGGGCGTGATCGGCCTGCCGCTGCGGCTGCTGGCGCGCGAGGTCTATGACCGGATCGTGGCGCAGCGCGGGCCCTCGGTCGTGGCGCTGGTCACCGGTGAGGAGCGCATCGTCCCCGACCGCACGCAATACTGGGTCTGCACCGTCGAGGCCATGCCGATGGAGATCGGCGCCGATTTCGTGGCGGTGGACGAGATCCAGCTTTGCGGCGATCCCGAGCGCGGCCATGTCTTCACCGACCGTCTGCTGCGGGCGCGCGGGCTGGTCGAGACCATGTTCCTCGGCTCGGACGTGATGCGGGGCGCGATCGCCGCGCTGGTGCCGCATGTGACCTTCCTTCGGCGCGAGCGGCTCTCGACCCTCTCTTACGCAGGATCCAGGAAGATCAGCCGGATGCCGCCGCGAAGCGCCATCGTCGGCTTCTCGGTCGACAACGTCTATGCCATCGCGGAACTGATCCGCCGCCAGAAGGGCGGCTGTGCGGTGGTGATGGGGGCGCTGTCCCCCCGGACGAGGAACGCGCAGGTCGCGCTCTACCAGAACGGCGACGTGGATTACCTCGTGGCGACCGATGCCATCGGGATGGGACTCAACCTCGACATTCATCATGTCGCCTTTTCCTCGACGGTGAAGTTCGACGGGCGGCGGATGCGCCACCTGTTCCCGCACGAGCTGGGCCAGATCGCGGGCCGCGCCGGACGCCATACCGAGAACGGCACCTTCGGCGTGACGGGCGAGGCCGAGCCGCTTGACGAGGGCGTGGTCGATGCGATCGAGAACCACCGTTTCGCCCCGATCCAGCGCCTGCACTGGCGCAACGACCGGCTCGAGTTCGGCACGGTCGAGCGGCTGATCGCCTCGCTGGAAGAGCCCACATCGAACGAATGGCTCTCGCGGGCGCGGGAGTCGGACGACCTCCATGCCCTCAAGGCGCTCTCGGAAGAGCCCGAGGTGCGCGACCGGCTGCGCTCGCCCCATCAGGTGCGGCTTCTGTGGGACGTCTGCCGGATTCCCGACTTCCGCAGCATCTCGGCGACCGAGCATGTGACTCTTCTTGCCCGGATTTTCGGCTTCCTGTGCGACGGAAAGGTGCCAAACGACTGGTTGGCGCGCGCCATCGCCCGGATCGACCGCCCGTCGGGAGATATCGACACACTCTCGAAACGGCTCGCGTATATTCGGACCTGGACCTATGTGGCGCAGAGACGCGGCTGGGTCGAGGATGAAAGTCATTGGCGCGACGAGACTCGCGCGGTAGAAGACCGCCTGTCGGACGCGCTGCACGGCGCGCTGACGCAGAGATTTGTCGATCGGCGCACTTCCGTGCTCATGCGCCGGTTGAAGCAGAAGGAGAGCCTTGTGGCTGAGGTCAATGACAAGGGTGAGGTGACGGTGGAAGGCGAGTTCGTCGGCCGTCTCGAAGGGTTCCGCTTCCGGCAGGATGCGTCGAACTCGCCCGACGAGGCGCGCACCCTGCGGCAGGCCGCCATCCAGGCGCTGCGGCCGGAATTCCACCTCCGGGCGGACCGCTTCTACAATTCGCCCGACACCGAGATGGATTTCACCGAACAGGGCGGCCTCATGTGGGGCGAGCAGGCGGTGGGCAAGCTGGTCGCCGGCCCCGAGCCGATGCGCCCGCAGGTCGAGCCCTTCGTGGACGAGGACGCCGGGGCCGAGGTCGCCGAGAAGGTGCGCCGCAGGCTCCAGCATTTCATCGACCGCAAGGTGGCGGCGCAGTTCGAGCCGCTTCTGGCCATGAGCCGGGACGAGACGCTGACGGGCCTCGCCCGCGGCTTTGCCTTCCGGCTGGTGGAAAGCCTCGGGGTGATCCCGCGCGAGCAGGTGGCCGAGGATGTCAAGGCCCTCGATCAGGAGGCGCGCTCGGCGCTGCGCAAGCATGGCGTGCGCTTCGGGCAGTTCACGATCTTCCTGCCGCTCCTGCTGAAACCGGCGCCGACGCGGCTGCGGCTGGTGCTCTGGTCGCTGGCGAACGGTCTGCAGGAGTTTCCCGAGAGCCCGCCGCCCGGCCTCGTCACCATCCCGCACATTGCCGACGTGCCGCGGATGCACTACACCCTGGCCGGCTACCATCCGGCGGGCCAGCGCGCGATCCGCATCGACATGCTCGAACGTCTCGCCGACCTGCTGCGCGCCAAGGACAGCCGTGCGGGCTTCGAGGCGACGCCCGACATGCTCTCGATCACCGGCATGACGCTGGACCAGTTCGCGGGCCTGATGCAGGGCCTCGGCTACCGTGCCGATCCGGGTGAACGGCCGAAGGTCAAGGCGGCCCCGGTCGCGGCTCCCGCTCCCGAGGGCGAGGCTACGGCCGGTGAGGCCGCGCCCGAGGCTGCCGCCGAGGCCCCGGAAATGGTTGCAGAGGAGGTTTCGGCCGAAACCGCCGCGGAAAAGCCCGCCGTCGTCGAGACCGAGCATTTCTACACCTTCACCTGGGCTCCGCGCCGGCAGGATCGCGGGCCGCGCCGGCATGACCGGGGGCAGGGCGAGGGCCGTGGCCGCGCTCCGCGTGCGCCGCAGGGCGAAGCGCCGGCCGAAGCCGCGTCCGACGCGCGCCCGCCCCGCGGCGACCGTCCCGAACGGGGCGAGCGTCAGGGTCATCCGCGTCCCAAGGGCAAGGGCGGCAAGCTCGACCGCAAGGGCGGCGAGCGCAACCAGCCGAAAACCTTCGAGTCGCGCCCGGCGCGGACCGAGAAGATCGACCCGGACAACCCCTTCGCCGTTCTGGCCGCGCTGCGCGACCGGACCTGATCCGGTTGGCCGCAGCCGACAGAGCCACGATCCGCCTCGACAAGTGGCTGGTGCAGGCGCGCTTCTTCAAGACGCGCGCCCTCGCCTCCGCCCTGGTCGAGGCGGGACGGGTGCGCCTGAACGGACAGCATGTCGCCAAGCCCGCGCAGCCGGTCGGCGAGGGAGACACGCTCGCCTTTCCCCAGGGTGGGCGCATCCGCCTCATCCGGGTGGTCGCCGTGGGTGTCCGGCGCGGTCCGGCCAGCGAGGCGCGCGGCCTTTACGACGACCTGGATACGCCCCCTGCGGCCGCTTCGCCGCTTGAATGATCGGCGCTGCTGCATTAACAGACCCCGCAAAGACAAGAGAGCAAGGTTCCGTCCATGGCCTACGTGGTGACCGACAACTGCATCGCCTGCAAATACACCGACTGTGTGGAAGTCTGCCCGGTGGACTGCTTCTACGAGGGCGAGAACATGCTCGTCATCCACCCGGATGAGTGCATCGACTGCGGTGTGTGCGAACCGGAATGCCCGGCCGACGCGATCCGTCCCGACACCGAGCCGGACATGGAGTCCTGGCTCGAGCTGAACCGCAAATACGCCGAGATCTGGCCGGTCATCGTGACCAAGAAGGACCCGCTGCCCGAAGCCGCCGATCTCGACGGCCAGACCGGCAAGCTTGCCACCCACTTCTCGGAGAAGCCGGGCGAAGGGGGCTGAAGCCTGCGGCGCTTCGTCTCAGCTGCGGCTGGCGCCCGCCCGCAAGGCGGGATGATAACGATTTCGTGGAACCCGCTGTGCTCGGCAGAGTTGGAATCGGCCGCTTTTTGTGATACAAGGGTTTCATAAACAAGCACGGAAGCCCGACAACCATCTCAGAGCTGCTCGCCTGGGGTGGAGTTTCTAGCGACATTCGCCCTTGCATCGCCCGGACCGGAAGATCCGGGCGTTGGTGTGTCTGTCGCGAGGACGTGAGCTGCCGCATCGAGGAAGCGACTGGATGACCAAGACCAAGAAGCCCGAGTTTCGTCCCAACGAGTTCGTTGTCTATCCGGCGCATGGCGTCGGCCGGATCATCTCGATCGAGGAGCAGGAGATCGCCGGTATCCGCCTCGAACTGTTCGTGATCTCGTTCGAGAAGGACAAGATGACGCTGCGCGTGCCGACCCACAAGGCGACCGAGGTGGGCATGCGCTCGCTTTCGACGCCCGACGTGGTGACGAAGGCGCTCGATACGCTCAAGGGCAAGGCCCGCGTGAAGCGCGCGATGTGGTCGCGCCGGGCGCAGGAATATGAACAGAAGATCAATTCCGGCGATCTGATGTCGATCGCCGAGGTGGTGCGCGACCTGCACCGGACGGACGATCAGCGCGAGCAGTCCTATTCCGAGCGTCAGCTCTACGAGGCGGCTCTCGAGCGTCTGACCCGCGAAGTGGCGGCCGTTTCGGGCGTGGACGAAGCGGGTGCGCAGAAGGCGGTGGACGCGGTCCTCGTCTCGCGCGCGGCCTGATCTTCTTCGGATGAAGATAAAGAACCGCGGCGCAAGCCGCGGTTTATCATGTCCGGCGGCGGGGCACTTCGGACCGATTTGGAGGTGGCGCTCCCGCCGCAAGAACTCCTCGATCAATCTCTCATGATCAGCGCGGCCGCCTCCTCGCCGATCATCATCAACGCGGCGTTCGTGCGCCCCGGATCAGCGTCGGCACGATCGGGGCATCGGCCACGCGGAGTTCGTCGATGCCCCGCACCCGTAGCTCGGGACCCACCACGGCCTGTAGCCCAGTTTCCATGCCGCAGGGGCCAGTCGGATGGAAGCTGCTGCCGGCGGTGACGGGTTTCCCGCAAGCTCAACTCGACCAACGACCTCAACGTGCTCTCCAAGTTGTTCACCCTCCGCGGCGTGTCTGTGTATCGACTCAGCGGGATCTGCGCCGACCAAGCCGCTAATGCAATTGCCTCGGCGGATGTTTTCATGTTCAGCGCCTGATGCGGGCGGCGAGGGTTGTGGAAGGCGATCCAGTTGCCGATGGCG
>NZ_VDEK01000119.1:0-746 GCF_007668225.1 Cereibacter sediminicola
GGAACGGACTGCGCTGATGCCGACACCGCCGGCCTTCGACGGCTTTGTCGAGCAGAGCAAGCGGGTCTCGCCGACCTGCCTGATCAGCTTCGAGTGGACCCGCTACAGCGTCCCGTGCTCCGGGCTTATGCGGCCCCACCGGGGCCACGGTCCCTTTGCACCGTTCGCCAATCGCCCGAGCTGCCGCCCCGGACCATCTACGACTGGCGGCATTATCTGGCCGTCCTTCAGCGCAAGCCAGGCGCCCTGCGCAATGGCGCCCCCTTCACCGAACTGCCCGAGGCGTTCAGGCGCCTGCAGCAACACCTGCTGAAGCGCCCGGGTGGCGACCGGGAGATGGTGGAGATCCTCGCCCTCGCGCTGCACCATGACGAGGAGGCCGTGCTCTGCGCCGTAGAACTGGCCCTCGAGGCCGGGGTACCACCAAGACGCACGTGCTCAACCTCCTGCACCGGCTGGTCGACGAACGCCCTGCGGACCCGCCCGAGGTCGCTCCGCCCAGCGGGCTGGCGCCGGCTGAGGAACCAGGGCGGATGTCGAACGCCTTGACGGCCTGCGCGGGGGTGCGCCATGCGTCATGACCCCGCCAGCGGCGCCGTCGTGATCATGGCTCGCGCAGTCTGAAGATGTTCGGCATGGCCCAGGCAGTCGAGGAGCTCGTCGACCAGGGCGCCCCCGCGTCGAGGCGGCCGTACCGATGCTGTCGCAGCTCCTGAAGGCCGAGGTCGCGGAACGCGAGGTCCGCT
>NZ_VDEK01000120.1:0-735 GCF_007668225.1 Cereibacter sediminicola
GTCGAGCGGCCGGCGGATGAGGCGCACCTGCACCACATGCGCCGCCACATCGGCATGGTGTTCCAGCACTTCAACCTGTTTCCGCACAAGTGCGTGCTGGACAACATCACGCTGGCGCCGATCCTGACCAAGGGCGAGCCGCGGGCCGCGGCCGAGCGGCGGGCGATGGACCTGCTCGAGATGGTGGGGCTGGCCGACAAGGCCCGCGCCATGCCCTCGCAACTGTCGGGTGGCCAGAAGCAGCGCGTGGCGATTGCCCGCGCGCTGGCGCTGCAGCCGCGCATCATGCTGTTCGACGAGGTCACGAGCGCCCTCGACCCCGAACTGGTCGAGGAGGTGCTGCTGGTGATGAAGCGCCTCGCTGCCGAGACCGACATGACCATGCTTCTCGTCACCCACGAGATGGGCTTCGCCCACGAGTTCGCCGACCGCGTGCTGTTCTTCGACCGCGGCCGCATCGTCGAGCAGGGCCCGCCCGACCAGATCTTCACCCGTCCGACGCACGAACGCACCCAATCCTTCCTGCGCAAGATCATCGCCGCAGGGCACCGCGTCTGACCCTCACCCTCCAACAGAGAGAGACCCGATGAAGAAGACGCTTCTGACGCTCGCACTGCTTGCCGCACCCCCTGCGGCCGTGGCCGACACGCTCGACAGCCTGCGCGAACAGGGCTTCGCCCGCATCGCCATCGCGAACGAGCCGCCCTTCACCGCCGTCGCCGCCGACGGCACCGT
>NZ_VDEK01000121.1:0-731 GCF_007668225.1 Cereibacter sediminicola
CCCAGCAGCTGGTTCACCGCCGCCGCGACCGGCGCGATCTCGGCCGGAAGCTCGGTCTCGCCCACGGGGGCCAGATCGCCCGCGCCGCGGCGGGCCAGGGCGTCGCGCAGCGCGCGAACGGGCCGGAAGCTCCAGCGCACCACCGCCACGATCCCGGCCAGCGCCAGCGGGAGGATGACGAGCAGCGGCAACCCCAGCGCCATGGCCAGTTCGCGCGCGACCTGCTCGCGGTGGGCAAGCGGTTCGGCCACGGCAATGGTCACCGTCCCGCGCAGCGCCCGGTCGCAGTAGAGCCGGTGGGTTGCCGTCTGCGTGAACCCGGCCGCGGTGCAGGGGGGGAAATCGGACGGCTCGGCGCGGTGCGAGGCGATCAGCACCGCGCCCGAGGCATCGCGCACGAGATAGGTGTAGAACTCCTCATGCGGGCGCAGGGCGGCGATGCGCTGGCTGACGCCCGGCTCCTCGCGCCCCATGATCTCCATCACCGCGAGCGGCAGGATGCGCTGCGCCGTCTCTTCCAGCGTCGAGTCGAACACCTCGTCAAGCTCGGCATGCAGGACGCGCGACGTCACTGCCGTGCTTCCGGCCCAGAGCGCCGTCACCCCTGCGCCAAGCACCAGCGCAAGGCGCGCCTGCAGCGAGCGCACTTTCACGGACTGCCCAGCTTGTAGCCGAGGCCGCGCACGGTCTCGATCACCGCATGGTCGAGCTTGCGGCGGAGGCGGCTGACA
>NZ_VDEK01000122.1:0-726 GCF_007668225.1 Cereibacter sediminicola
CCATGCGCAAAACGGCTTGACCGGAACGGCCCCGTTACCGAAGTCTGGAGCCTAGTACAACCATGTAAAATCAAATTTATAGAAATTTTTATGATCATATATAATTGATTGTGAGTGCTACTGAATGTTGGATTTATACGTCTACTTATACTTGATAAGGGCTGATTATCGAGAGTGACTTGGCCGCCTGTAAGGCGCGCCTCCGGCGGGGCAGGGGTCGGGAGCGCCGATGCAGGCGACGCGGTCCAATGATCGGGCCGCGGAACCTTCCATCCGCGTCGCGCGCCGAACCCCGGCTTCACGAGAAGAGGAAGGTGTCGACCAGATCGGTAATGGATTGCATGCCGCCTGTGCCGGCGCCGGTGAAGATCAGTCTGTAGCCGCTGTCAAAATTGACGGTGACGTCCCGACCACGCCCCGGATCCTCCACGGTCGTCGTGGCAAGAACATCTTCCAGGGTCGCGTCGCCGTATGGGAACTCATAACCGATGTTCTGCTCCTTCAGCGTCCGGATCACGCGCTCGACCATCCCGTTTTGCTGCGGGCAGTGAGGGGTGATGAACTCCTGCTTCAGGCCGTAGCTGCGCACCAAGGCCATGTATTTGCGGCTGGTGAAAACCAAGCCGTTGTCGCTGCGAAGCAGGAACTCCTTCGTCACCCCGCCGAGGGTGCCGAACCGGTTGATCAGCGCGTGCTCGAGGGCGCTCGCGGCCGTCGAAGCCTTGC
>NZ_VDEK01000123.1:0-712 GCF_007668225.1 Cereibacter sediminicola
CTAGTATGGGCGGGTCACACACGACATTGTGTGACACTTTATTTGTCACCGCTGCATCGACATATCCATCGACTAAACAACGGTGATCCAACTATATATTACTAGAGACCTTTCCTTATTAGTAGGAACCAACTCCGGTGCCAACACCGAATGGCACACTAGTGGTGGTTCTATACAACGGCACATTGACACGGCACATCGTTGGCAGGGTACGGAGCGCAATGGAAGTCATCACCTCAAGCTGAGCTATCTGGTGTGGCTGCAAAAAGGTACCCTGTGCCAATTGTTGTTGTTGAGGTTGTTGCCCGAGTTGCTGCTGTGACTGCTGTTGGGGTTGGGAAACACATTGGCCCAACTGTTGGGGTTGCTGCTGAGGAGTTTGGATGGAACCCTGAACCTGTTGTTGTTCTTGCAGGATGATGGAGTAGATGATAGCACGGATTGCCTCATAGCGGGATTGCTGGGGGATTTGCGGCAACTGCTGGCAACATTGTTGTTGCATCATATGGCAACTACTCTGCTGCAACATTTGCGACCTAGCAAGACTTTGTGGCATTGCCACAGGGCTGCATTGCTGCTGGAGGAATACCTTGCATGGGTTTAGCTGCTGCAAGATAGATGGATGAACAAATGGTATTTGTTGTTGCGGTAGAACTAGTTGTTGTTGTTGCTGCGAAAATGGTGGTTGTTGTTGTGAAAATGGTGGTTGTTG
>NZ_VDEK01000124.1:0-699 GCF_007668225.1 Cereibacter sediminicola
CGCCCGGCCTCGAAGGACCAGAAGGCGAGCGGCCCGGTCTTGAACATGCCCCCCAGCATCGCGAGGCCCGAGACGCCGATCACCAGCATCAGCCCGATCAGAGCGAAGACCATCAGCGCACCCAGCGGATTGTGCCCCAGATGGCGCGGGCTGTCGGAACGGACGTGCTCCACCACGTCGGCGAAGCGGGGCGCGAAGTCGCGGAACCGCGCGTGGGTGGGGCCGGTGAAGCCCCAGACGATGCGGGCGATCACGAGACCCAGCGCGACGAGTCCCGCGCCGACATGCCAGCGGATCGCCTCGGCTCCACCGAGGAAGCCGGTGGCGGCGGCGACGGCGACGCTCGGGGCAAGCGACCAGTGGAACAGGCGGATCGGAAGATCCCAGACGGGAACGAGGACGGGGCGACTCATGACGGGCTCCGGTGGTGGCGAGGTCCTTCTCACCGCGCAGGGTGACGCCTGCCTGACTCGCCCAGTCAGCTTCCCGTAAGGTTCCGGATCGCCCCGGGATCCTGTCAGCCTGACACTCTGCTGACGGGCCCCGTCAGGCGGCGCTCACCGTCGGATGCGACACCGGGTCTATCGACGCCGAATCGTCCTTCTCATCCGGATGGAGACCATCATGCACCTTTCCACCCCCACCGTGCCCCGGAACGCCTCCGCCCCCCGTCTGCCCGCCGCGGCACACCTCGCGGCG
>NZ_VDEK01000125.1:0-692 GCF_007668225.1 Cereibacter sediminicola
AGCCAGTCCGCGTTCGGAAGGCCACCGAGGAGAGCTGCCGCTCCGGTGTAGTCGCTGACTTGTCCGGCGGACATGAAGAAGCGGATGGGACGGCCCTTCGCATCGGCTGCGGCATGCAGCTTGGTGTTCATGCCGCCCGTTCTCAGGGAAACAGCTCCCCCGGACTGTTCCCTGATCTTCGAACTGCGCCCGATCTGGCGTCCACGCCCCCTTTTATGAATGGCCCGCCCCTCCCGCCGACCTCCGTGCAGGATGTCGGTGTTCATTGGAGGAAGGAGCGGACCATGAGCATTGTGATCCTTGGCGTCGACCTGGGCAAGAACAGCTGCAGCGTCGTTGGATTGGACGAGGACGGCAAGGTTGTCATCCGGCGGCGGATGCGTCGTGATGGGGTCATTGCCTTTGCCTCCCGGCTGGCGCCCTGCGTGATGGCGATGGAAGCGTGTTGCTGGGCCCATCATATGGGGCGGGCGCTGGCGGCGCTGGGGCACGAGGTCCGGCTGATGTCGCCGGAGTATGTGCGCCCCTGCGTGAAGGCACAGACGAACGACGACCGGGACGCCGAAGCGATTGCCGAAGCTGCGACCCGCCCGACCATGCGCTTTGTCGAGCTCAGGAGCGAGGAGCAGCTCGACATCCAGACCCTGCACCGGGTGCGCGATCGCCTGGTCGGTGAGCGCACGTCCCTGACC
>NZ_VDEK01000126.1:0-690 GCF_007668225.1 Cereibacter sediminicola
CCTTCGCGATGGCCTCGAGCGTGGCCTTCATCCAGGCGAAGGGCTCGACGCCGTTCATCTTGCAGGTGGTGATGACCGAGGCCGCGCGGGCCCAATGACGCCCGCCCTCATCATGGCCCGCAAAAAGGCTATTCTTGCGTTGGAGGGCAATCGGGCGGATGGAATTTTCGACCGGGTTCGAGTCCATCTCGATGCGGCCGTCGTCCAGGAAGCGCACCAGCCCGTCCCAATGCTTCAGGAGGTAGCGCAGCGCCTTGCCCATGCGGGACTTCGGCGAGAAACGTGCCGCCTGCTCACGCACCCAGGCGCCAAGGCCCGCGACCAAGGGAGCGGAACGCTCGCGACGCACCGACAGGCGCTCGTCGGCGGACCGAGCGTGGATCTCCTTCTCGATGGCGTAGAGCTGCGCGATGCGCGCCAGCGCCTCGGCCGCGATCGGCGAGCCGGTCCTGGGCGTGGCCTTGATCAGCTCCCTGCGCGCATGCGACCAGCAGTAGGCCAGCGTGATCGGCTTGCCGCCCGTCCGCGCCGCCTTCGTCAGCCGGTTGTAGCCGGCATATCCGTTCGTCGGGCAAACGGTCCCCCGGACCGTTTGCTGACCCTCCTCACCCTGCAGCACCCCGTCGAAGCCCGTCAGGATCTCCTCGGCGTGGGTGCCGCCCCGGCCGGGCGCATAGGTGAACACGGTGA
>NZ_VDEK01000127.1:0-681 GCF_007668225.1 Cereibacter sediminicola
ATGCCCAACCTCGCCCGGGCCCTGACCGTGCGGCTGGCGGACATCGACGCGGCGGTCGCGCGCGACGAAGCGTCGGGCGCGCTCGACCGGTTCTTCCTGCAGGCGATGCTCGACGATCCCATGATCCGGATGGTCATGGAGGCTGACGGAGTGACCGAGGCCGACCTGCGCCGCCTGTACGAGGCGTGACCCATCCCGGAATCGATCGAAGCCCCGCTCGGGATACGTGGCGCGAAGGACCCCTGTGGCTCCTGCTTCCGGCGCGGCGATATTCTGTTTTCCATCGAGGCTTGTCTTGATGGGCGAAGTCTGTCAGGAAGGTGGGGCAAAGCATCCTCTTTCGACCTTCTGTTTCCTTGCGGCTTCAGTTGCGACTCTGACGAACTGAGCCAGGCCACCGCATCAAGCGGGTGGCGCACAAGACAAGGATACATCACGATGGCCAACGGCACCGTGAAATGGTTCAACGCCACCAAAGGCTTTGGCTTCATTGCCCCGACGGGCGGCTCCAAGGACGTGTTCGTTCACGTCACCGCGCTTGAACGCGCCGGCATCCGGCAGCTCAACGACGGGCAGACCGTCACCTTCGACCTCGAGCGTGACCGCAACGGCCGCGAGTCGGCGACGAACCTCGTTCTCGCCTGATCGAACCATCTTCGGATCGACATGGACGGGCGGCCT
>NZ_VDEK01000128.1:0-657 GCF_007668225.1 Cereibacter sediminicola
ATTCATAGCAGATAGCCCACACATGTTGAGCGCGCGGAGCTCACATATGTATACATGCACACCACACGCCTATGGATGCAACATGCATGCTTATTCACGAGCGACTGATTTTATCTCTAGATCCACAGAGGCTGTTCCACGGCGGGGCAGTATCGAACATTGTGAATGGTCGCCAAGTTGCACTGCCCCGGGGCGACGAGTAATCTGACGAAGTCCCATTGCATCTCCCTGGGGCATCCGGGCAGATCGATGAGGCCGCTCTCACCAACATTGCCGGACCTCGGGTCCACAGGCTGAGACGGTACCGGCAACGCTATGAAGTAGCGCAGCGCCTCGCACCGGCACTGCTGAGAAATTTCTGCGAGCTCCTGGCAGCAATACAACTTGGCGAGGTACGGTTTCCCAGGGGAGTATATCGACGCAGATGTCATCCATTCGGGTATCTTTGACCCAGGGGTGAAGGTGCCACAAGTTTGTTGTAACACATAGTCGCGGCAGTGTGGCAGAAGATCGGTCCGAAAAGCCACCCCTGGGACGCAGCTGCCGGAGGCGGAAGCAGCGGCCAAGACGGAGAGCAGGACGGCGGCCAAGAGGAGGAGGCTGCAGCTGGACTTGCACGCCATGGTATTCTAGCCAAGTCTGGTTCGCTGGTGTAGT